>VGKT01000001.1 GCA_016866955.1 Candidatus Pacearchaeota archaeon
TTGTATGGGGACCAAACAATTAAACGGCATCTATTTAGTCTTTTCAGATATACAAGGAAGTTTTCAATATTTAGATCGATTTTTAAAAGCAACTAAAAATATGAAGAAAAGTGGAAGTATATGTTTAGGAGATATTGTTGATAAATTAAATGATTTTTCAGACAATCAATGCATTGATTATGTCAGGGAAAATGTAGATTATTGTGTAAGAGGAAATCATGAAGATAGATTATCAGAGAAATCGAAACAAAAAATAACTTCTGAAAATTTAGAATATATTTCTGGTTTATCTAGCGTAGTAAATTTAGGAAATGTTGTTTTATTTCATTCTAGTCTCCAAAGAGAAGGGCTTCGTTTAAGAAATTTAAAACAGCTTCAAAAAGAAGGAGAACATAGTCAAGTTCATTATCCCCGAGCATCTATAGCTTTATTTGGTCATACTCATCAAAAGGGATGCTATACTTTTCAAAATAATGGAGTTAATCAGTTAGAAGGAGATAATATTCAGCTAAATCCAGAAAAATTAACTTTAATCAACCCTGGAGGAATTGGTTTAAGATATGGTCTTGAAAAAACTTTTGCAAGGATAGATATAGATAATAATCAATTAAATTTCTTTACATTAGAACAAGCAGAGAAAATGTCTTATAAAGCAAATGTAGTTAATGCTTTTGATAATCGGTGGATGCCAGAATTGAATTTAGATTCTTATCAATGGTTCTTAAAATATATTGAAAAAGATGTTCCAGCCTTAAAAAAGGAAGGAGAAATTGATGAATTATTTGATATAATTGCTAAAAGATTGACTTCCTTTGATAGGAATTATATGGATCGTGTTGGAAATTCTAGAAAGAAAAAATATTTAGAAGATTATAGTTTAGAATTGGCCAAAGATGTTGATAAAATTAGAAGGGATGTAAACGAGATTTATGATGTAAAAAACCCTTTTGAATCTAGAGAGGAGTATTTATCTTTAGAAAGAAAAAAATACTAAGCGGCTCTCCTGCCTGCATAAAGATTATCTAAATCTTTGTTATCTAAATTCTTAAGACCTTCACTTAAATATTTTTCATTTATATTAGAAAGCAATTCTAATATCATATCTTCCTCTACTTCTCGGCTTATTTTTCTTCCACACCTCTGTTGTTCTTTTGTTAACCAAGAATCTTGCTGAATCCCAACTATCTTTTTCTGTGCTGGATCGTATTGAAGTTCAAACCCCGCACATTGAGTCAATAAATCACAAGATTTATTTGTGTTTCCCTCGTATAGAGCATCAGCTTTTTTATCTATGTAGGAAGAATCACTTAATTTAACCCCTTCTACTAGCCTTGCAACGGTGGCTACTGCATGCCTATGGTGAGTGTCTATAGCTTCAGTTAAAAAAGCGGTATGATATTTTCCATCATAGGCCTTATAAACGATTGCTTTAGCCCCTTTAATATTTTCCCCATACTTATGTTCAAGAGGTGTTTGAAATATTTGAAGGATATTTTTTTCAGTTATTTTAGCATATAAAGGACTATGAGATTCATGTTTAGTTATTGGATTGATGCCCTTTACATATCCAACCAAATCCTCTAAACTTTCTCCACCAACAAAAAGCATTGCAGAAACTAAAATAAAAACAATTCCAAAAATAGAACTAAATCCAGAAGAAATATTTGAAACTCCAACAACTGCTCCAGTAATATCTGTTTTTGAGTTCAATAAGAAGAAAATTCCAATAAGGAAAAATGTTAAACTCAAAAACCTAAAGTGTTTTTTCTTCATAATATAATAAATAAAGAAGAAAGTTAAAAAGATATCGTTTTGAGTGAGCGAAGCGAACGCAAGGTGGGGCTCCCCCGCTCGTTTCTAACAATTAAAATTTTATTTCTACTAACATTGGAATTTAACGAAGTTGAATTTTGAGAGCTGGAGCGAGACAGGCAACCCAGCCGAGCGACCTCCAAAATTCAATTTGGGGAAAATGCGAGCCGAGCATTTTTCCGTTAAATTCCTGTTATACGCCCCGACGAGCAAAGCGAGGAGAACGCAGTGGGGTCGAGCATTTTTTCCGTAGGAAAAAAGCGGAGAAGTTAAATTTAATTTTCATATCAATTCTGCGAAGCAGACTATATTTTAAGGGAATTCTCTCTCAAGCTCGAAGAGCCATTAAGCAAATACATAAAGGGCAATTTCGTTTTTAGTATGGAGTACTTTTCAGTAAATATTAAAGCGGTCACTTTTTATTTTGATATTGAAACAATTATTTCAAGTGAAAAACTAAGAAAGACTCTCATAGGTAGGAAGTTGTTTTAGAGTATTTACCAAGATATTGAAATTATTTTGATCTGCTTCCGAAGTTTTAACTAAGGAACCTGGATTTATGCGAACTACATCACCATTGCTTTTTATCTCAAAATCTGCGTAAGCTAATTGATTCCCATTTACATTTAATCCTGTCATTGAATAATAATAGTGTAACCTATATTTACAGACCGGAATTTTCGACTCCATGTATCCTGTGGCTCTTAATGTACCTGTCCAATGTTCGCCTGCGTGGTCAACAGCCCACCTATAAAAAGAAGGAAACATACCATTAAATGTTTGGATTCCAATCTTATTCAAACATGATTTATCAAGAGCTTCAATTCTATGCATTATCCAAACTGGCTCAAATCCTTTTTGTTCATAAGAATATACTACATTTTGATTATCATAAAATAACGTTTTTGATTTTATAGGAAATATTAATTTGCCGTAATTTATTCCATTTTTTTTAGCAAATTCTGACTCAATTAATTCTTTCTTATATATGTAGATATTTGAATAATTAACCCTCATAAATTGATCATAAACATTTTCATTTTCTAAATAAAACTTGGTTGTATATGCAGGGTCAACAAAAGATTTAGACACATTCTGAATATAAGCTCCTCCTTTCCCAAAAGTTGCATCAACCTGTATCCATTGCCCGTCTATGAATACTTCATTAAATTCATGGAATGCTAAAGTATGGTCAACCGACCTTGCAGGGATTCCTGCTGTTCTTAGCATGGCTGTTAATAAAATTGAAGCATCTAAACAAATCCCAGTGTTTGAATTGAAAATATCGATAACGGTTTTAAACTCGTTTGCCGGAGTTGGATTTCCATAAGTTTTTGATTGTTTAACCCAGTTCGCTATTGCAACTAATTTATCATAATCGTTATTTTTACCTTGGATTAAATCATCAGCCTTGTTTATAAGAGGTTTATAATTTCTCCAATCTGAATATGATTCAAAGGCTATTATATCCCCTAGATAGTTATTGGGATTATTTGAAGCAGTCATATCATATATCTTGGGATTATGATCACAAAGAGGAAATTGACAATAGTCTTCTCCTAGAACAAAATTATTTGCACTACTCCAACTACTGTCTTTAACAGCATAATAAAAATTTTTAGAAGGATTAATTGCAAAACTCATATCATAACTGAATGAATTAGAATAAGTTTTTGCCCACAAATAACCGCCATCTTGTCCAATATTTGTATCTCCTCTAATGTTAATCCAAAATGGCGGAGTTCCTTGATAAGATAAAGTTACCTTATCACCATCAACTGAATGCTGAACATTTGATATAGCAGAAACAGATTGAATTAATAATAAAAATGCTACAACTAAAATAATTACCTCTTTTATTCTACTCATATTTTACTTTAAATAACCCTTTTATTTAAATGCATCGATAGGCCACCTCTTTCTATTTTTAAGAAATTGCCCTTTCAAATTAAAGAGAGAATTCCCGTTTTCTAGTCGAGAAAATTAAATTTAATTGAGTATAACACAATGGTATCATAAGTTTATTTATGATACCCTGCCATAAAATAGATTTTACAGGATTATTTAAATCAAAATCATACTTTTTAATTACGAATAGAGAAAGTCTTGTAGGTAGGGATAATGGTGATGTTTATTAAGATGAAGGGGAAAGAAAGTGTATGAAAAGCGAGGTGTTATTTGGGCCTGCGGGACTTGGACCCACCAAATCAGCAATTGCAACGCTTGAAGCATTTCATGCCCAAGGGTTGCGTGCCTGTGAATTGGCCTTTACACATGGAGCGTATATTAAATCTGAACAGGATGCTCGCGCAATTGGGAAACGTGCAACTGAATTGGGAATTGAATTGAGTATTCATGCCCCTTATTTTGTAAACTTGAATAGCGAAGATGCAGAAAAACGAGCGAAGACAAGAGAGCGCATTATGGAATGTTGTAAAGTGGGAGAATGGTTGGGGGCAAAGGTGGTGGTGTTTCACCCTGGCTATTATCGAGAAGGAGTTGATCGTATACAGGCGTATACCGTGGTAAAAGAGGGCATTTTGGAACTAATGAAAGAGATACAGAGGAATAAATGGAAGATTCAGCTTGCACCTGAAACAATGGGAAAGGTCAATGTATTTGGGAGCATTGATGAGATTAGTCGACTTGCTCAAGAAACAGGATGTGCGGTGTGTATTGACTTTGCGCATATCTTGGCGAGAGATAAGAAAGTAGATTATGCTCTTATTCTCAAAGCATTCCCCCAGGAAGAATGGCATGTGCATTTCTCAGGAATTGTGTATGGCGAGAAGGGTGAGAAACACCATATTAAAACAGGCACGAAAGAATGGAAAGAGTTACTTGCTCATCTTCCTGCAGGAAAAAAGATACGTATTATTAATGAAAGTCCGGATATGGTTGCGGATGCCGTTACGGGGATAAAGCTCTGGAAGAAAATCTAGTCCTGTAAAGGATACCTTATGACTGGATTATATTTTCCTAGCTGAGTAAGCACTCCTTGGTGTTCTGGAAGTTGATAGCCGAGAGCTTCTAGATATTGATTGAAACGTTCATATGCTCGTAACCTCATTTGTGCATAATCAATAAGATGTCCTTTACGTCTTGATTCATGTAATGACAACCAAAAACAAGGATTTTCAAGATGATCTACAATATAATTATCGATAGAATTTAATTGGAGTACTGTTCCTTTGCTTCCTGCCCATTTTCCTACTAATAAGCGTGGTGCTGTATTTTTTCCATCTGTTCTTCTTTTTCTTATAGGCATGAGTAGTTCTGTGAGTGCAGAAATATTTTCTCTCGTGCGTAATAATGCTGGTGAGCGCCCCTGATTTATTTTAAGGCCCCTTACAAACTACCTTGAAAGTTTATTTTTCTCTGTTTGTCAAGCACGATGAGTTTAGAACGTGCTTGATCTGGATTGGTTCGAAGAAGATTAAGGAGATTAAGGAGTCGTTGAAGAATATCATCATAACTTTCTTTGGGATAGAGCTGTAAATGATCTACTCGTTCTTTGGTTTCAACGAAAATCTTAATAGTGGTGTTTTTCCCGGTTTTCTTAGATGATTCCTTTGGTAGCGATCGTTCCATGGTGCTATAACACGGTATACCTATATATACTTTTCGTCATTCTTTAGTTACACCATAACCATAAAGTTTATATATCAACCAAGGAGGGTACTTTTAATTAAATATGGAGCTACACCTATCTATGAACAAGTACTTGATTGCCCTCGTTGCTATGGTCGCAGGACTCTTTGTCTTGAGTACCGTTAGCGCGTTAAGCGGAAGCATTTCAAGCGTTGAAGTTGCAGGTATTGAAGCTCTTACTGGCAACCCCTCTGTTGGAGTGTTTGCTGGTCAGACCTTACCAGTACGTGTAATCTTTACTGCTACTGAAAATGCATCTGATGTGCGCATCAAGGCTTGGATCTCTGGTGACTCGGACTATGCCGTCTCGAGCGATCGATTTGATGTTATCGCAAATAGCGTATACAGCAAGTTGCTCACTCTTGAGGTTCCTTCCGATCTTGACAAGCGGGATGAAAACCTTGAATTACGTATCTCAGTAGAGAGCCGTAATAATGGTATTCTCCCTGTTCAGATTATTAAGTTGGCAATTCAACGTGAATCTTACAAGGTTGACGTTTTGGATGTCGCTTATGATCCGAAAGTAGTTGCAGGCTCTGCCCTTTCTCTTGACATTGTCTTGAAGAATACGGGTAGACAATTTGCTGATGACACTTTTGTCAAAGCAAGTATCCCTGCACTTGGCGTTGAGCGCCGAGTATACTTCGGTGATCTTGCACCAGTAGACCAAGCTAATCCTGATAAGGAAGACGCTGCTGAACGAAGAATGTTCTTGAACATTCCCGCTCGTACTCCTGCTGGTATCTACTCGATCCAGATTGAAGTATACAACGCAGACTCCTCATCTAACTATGCCGGTAAAGTGGCAGTAGTTGGTGGTTCCGAAGATACTACTGTAGTAAGCACTACGTCCAGCACAACTGTTGCTGCAAACGAACCTGCTTCTTACAGCATGACTCTCGTGAACTCAGGAAACAAGGTACAGGTCTATGAATTGGTCTTTGAAGGCCCTGCTGGATTGCAGGTTTCTTCTGTTGATCAAATCGTTGCCCTTCCTTCTGGTTCTACAAAGACAGTAAACGTTATGGCATCTGCTGAAAAAGCAGGTAAATACACGTTTGTTGTTAATGTACGCGCAGACGGTAACCTTGTCGCACAGAAGACATTCACTACGATGGTAGAAGGCTCTGCAAAGACTGCAAACGGTACAGTTGTTTTGACTGTTATCCTTGCTATTATCTTTGTAGTTCTTCTCGTTGTATTGATTGTTCTCTTAACTCGTAAGCCACAAAAGGCAGACGAATTCGGCGAAAGTTATTACTAACTAAGCAGATTAACACCCGCATACGACGCACCCTTTTCTTTTTTTTAGGCGTTGTGTGCATTTTTCTTTTGAGGGCTCCCTTGCCCTTCCCTTCTTTACCCTCTCTCCCGTGCATGCGCGGTATCCTTAAATAGCAGTTTTTCCCTTGCTGTATTGAAGATGGTGCATATTACACGAATGGTGATGCAAGGCTTCAAGAGCTTTGCGAAACGGACTGAAATCCAATTTGATAAAGGAATTAACGTAGTCTTAGGGCCGAATGGCTCAGGAAAAAGTAATGTTTCTGATGCATTATGCTTCGCTCTGGGGCGTTTGAGCATTAAAAGTATGCGTGCGGCTAAGGCAAAGAACCTCCTCTTTATGGGGAGTAAATACGTTAAACCTGCTCGTGAGGCAAGCGTAGAGCTGGTATTTGATAATCGAGACCGGTTATTTGGACTTGAGAGTGATGAAGTAAGTTTAACTAGAATTGTACGGGCAAATGGGCAGGGTATTTACAAAATTAATGGGGAAACGAAGACTCGTTTAGAAGTTATTGAAATCCTTGCACAGGCAGGCATTGACCCGTATGGATTCAATATGGTTTTGCAGGGACAAATACAAGCAATTGTAAAAATGCACCCTGAAGAACGAAGAAAAATTATTGAGGAAGTTGCAGGTATTGCGATTTATGAGTCACGTAAAGAGAAAAGTTTGAAGGAATTAGAAAAAACAGATGAACGATTAAAAGAAATAACGGCTATTTTGCGAGAACGTACGGCTTATTTGAAAAATCTTGAACATGAACGACAACAAGCTCTGAAATTTAAGGATTTAGAATTGACAGTCAGAAGATGTAAAGCTTCGTTATTGACTAAGCGTAAGATAGAGAAAGAAAAGGAAGGAGTACATATTGATCGTTCGATTGGAGATAAAACTACTCAAAAAGATGCTGCTAAGGTAGAAGGAGTAGAACTCCAAGCAGTAATTGATGCATTAGGGGAACAGAGTAATCAGATCTCTCGCCAAGTTCAACAAGCAACGGGCCTTGAACAAGAACAACTTCATACACATATTGCAAATCTTCGTGCAGAATTAGAAGGAATGAAAGTACGAAAGGAAGGATATGAACAACGTCGTTTGACATTTGAACGAAGAATCCAGGAATTACAGCGTGCCTCTCCAGCACTTGAAGCTGAAATTGCTCAACTTGCTTCTGATGCTCCGGGCGCGGCTCAAAAAGCTGAAGAATTAACCAAGAAAAAACAAGAACTGGGAGTACTTGAAGAAGCACGTAAAAAAGTGCAGGCGACCAAATCAGAATTACAGCATATACGAGAACGATGGCTTGAGCGTGAAAAAACACTTTCACGTACGATTGCATTTAACGAAGCATTGGTTCGTCAATTAGAAGAAGGCGCAGCGCACTTAGTCTTTCAAACTGCTGAAGCATGTAGCTCATTTATTCATCAAGGAAAAGCGAAGCTTTCACATTTGCGTATTGAACTTGAAAGCATTGCAAAGGAAACGCTCCGCCACGAAAAACTTATTTCTGTTGCTGAAATTGAAATGGAACGGTCATTGAAACTAACTGATCAAGTTGCTAACCTTGATGTCTGCCCTCTCTGTAGAACCACGATTACTTCAGATCATAAACAACATGTGCGTGATGAAGCGAATACGCTTGCTAACCAAGCTGAAAAACAACGCATTGCAAGCACTGAACTATTACAACGATTGCTCACTCAACGAAGCACCTTAGCTCAAGAACTTACTCAGTTAGAACAGAAACTACATAACGCTGAAGTTGAACAAATCCGTCATCACACGTTACAAGAAAAACATCAGCAACTTAAGAAAAACTTAGAGGAAGAGAAACTTATTCGCCACGAATTACAGACACTTGAACATCGACGAATACAACTTGAAGAAAAAGGGACCGATAGTTCTGCCCTTGAAGAAAAATACAGCGCAAAAATGCTTGAAATTGAAGAATTATCAGCACGAACTTCACAAGATATGGATAAAACACTCTTCTTCAAGAAACGAGAACTTGAACAGATGCACGTAGTTATCAAACAAGCTCTGAAAGACCGAGAGGAAGCAGAAAAAGAAATTGGCACTTTTAGCACCGTTATTGAATCAAAGCAGAAACAATTACATGAAAAGGAAACACAGGAAAAAGAGTTACAAGCTCGCTTCAAACAATTATTTGCTGAACGCGAAGAAAAACAACGTGTGATTCAAGTTAAAACTGCT
Organism: Candidatus Pacearchaeota archaeon; assembly: GCA_016866955.1. Taxonomy (GTDB): domain Archaea; phylum Nanobdellota; class Nanobdellia; order Pacearchaeales; family GW2011-AR1; genus SICV01. The sequence goes on from VGKT01000001.1 coordinate 8,966, forward strand.
GAATTAAGCGAAGCTCAGAGTGGTATACGTGCTATCGAAGAGCAAATTAATTATCTTAAAATTGGTAAAGCAAAGGTAGATGCAGAACGTGAAGCGGTAGAAATGGAATTAATTGACTTTACCGGATTAGAAATCATACAAGGAAGTGTTGCATATCTAGAAGAACGATTAGGAAAAGCACAAGAATCTTTGAACCATATCGGAAGCGTTAATCAACGAGCACTTGAAGTATATGATGAAGTGAAACATTCATACGATGAAGTATATGCAAAAGTACAAGTAGTTGAAAAAGAAAAATTGGATATCTTAAGCATTGTTGCTGAAATTGATAAGAAAAAACGTACTTCGTTTATGCGTACCTTCCGTGCGATGAACGAATTGTTCACACAGAACTTCGCACAGTTGTATACTAAAGGGACTGCTTACCTTGAATTGGAAAATCAAGAAGATATTTTTGCAGGGGGAGTGCAAATTATTGTTCGACTTGCAAAGGGTAAATATTTCGATGCCACTTCTCTTTCTGGTGGAGAGCAGACTTTGGTTGCCTTATCACTCTTATTTGCAATTCAAGAATATAAACCGTACCATTTCTATGTGTTTGATGAAATTGATGCTGCCTTGGACAAACGTAATTCTGAGCGCCTTGCTGCCTTGTTAGTAAAATACATGAAACAAGGTCAGTATATTGTTATTACGCATAATGATGCCATTATTATGCAAGCCCAAGTGTTGTATGGGGTAAGTATGCATGATAATGTTTCGAAAGTATTGAGTTTGAATATTCAAGAAGCAACTGCAGAAGCGAAGAGGATTGAAGAACAGGTAGAGCAGCAGCAAATGACTGGCAAGTCTGTTCCAGAAAGTACAGCCCCCATTGTTGAGGTTTAGTTAGATACTTCTCAAGAAAAACTTCCTAATAAACCTTTGAATTAGCAGTAATAATCTCTATGTCTATATCTTTAAATTTCCTTGTACCTTTTTATCTTTTTGCTTGCAATGCTTTATAAAAAAGTTTTATTTTCTTTGCACCGTATTTTATTTACTATCAAATTTTTTAGCCCTATCTTTATATCTTTAATTTCTTTGAAGAATGCTTCAAGAGTTGCCCATAAATCAACTAGCCATTCTATTAAACCTCTAGTTGCTAATCGATTTATAACAAGTGCCCGTTGCTTATTCTTGGGTACTATATTCATCTTTCTTTTCTGCAAAGAGTTTTATTTAAACGATTTAGAATAATTTTTTTTGATCGTTGGAAGCGGGAAAGAGGGCTTTCCAGGTTGCCCAGGATTTCCTGAATATGCCTGAAGAAGCATATTTTGCTCCGTTTTTTAAAAGGAACGCTTTTGTAATTGGGTCTGCCGGGTACCCTGAACCTGTGGCGCCATACTCTTTCTGAATGGTGTGCATTGCTTCTTCTCTGGCACATTTAGCAAGAATAGATGCTGCAGAAACACTTGGATGATTAGCATCTGCTTTATGTTCACAGTGTATTTCGAGTGATTGGTCCTTGACGAATTGCATAAGGGTGCCTTTCCAGGCAATGGTATTAATTGAGGGACAGTCTATGATAATAGTTACGGGTTCTTTAATGTCGAGCATGAGTTCGTTAATAATCGCCGCTGCTTTCAGTGCTTCTAAAGTGTTAAGATTGATTCCCCCTTTTTCAACAGCGCGATCTATTTCCAGGGGTTTTGCTTCAATCACTTTGTATTTTTTGCATTCATCTTTGATAATTCCTGCTAAACGAAAACGTTCTGTATCTGAAAGCATCTTTGAATCGGCGACTCCTTCATTTTTCCAGGCTTGCTGCGTCTTTATATCGACTAATACACCTGCAAGATACATAGGTCCGATTAAAGGGCCCCTCCCTGCATCATCTATACCAATATATAACATGTTTGCTTAAAGAGTAAACAGTATAAAAACTTACACAATTGTTACTAACTGAATAGCTGTACCCAGAGCATAAATAACCTCTAACTCCAGATACTTATGGGTTTTTTCATTTACAAGTATATTAAAGACTTAGATATTAATATAGCTTTTTGAAAAGAAAAGTCGCGACTCCTACTAACACTACTGCTTTCATAACGATTTTACTTTAATCTGAGAGTTGCTATTTCCATGACCAACTGCGGATGAGCTTGCTATAAAAGCTTTGATCACGGAGCATCGAAGCTTTTTCTTAAAAAGCATAGCGGGAGTGGGATTTGAACCGCACGACCTCGAGGTTATGGGCCTCGCGAGCACTCCAGGCTGCTCTATCCCGCTATAATAAGGCTATCCACTATAATAAGGCTATCCGCTATAATTTTTAAACCTTGCTCTTCTTACAGATATATGAAAAAAAGAACTATATTGAATGTCCCTAATGCTTTAACTTTTACCAGATTTATTTTAACATTTGTCCTTATTTACCTTGTTCTAGCGAAAGCGAAGATTGTTTCTATTGTTGTTGTTTTTATTATTGGTTCTTTAACTGATTTTTTTGATGGACAAATAGCCAGGAGATTTAATATGGAAACTGAATTTGGAAGAAAGTTAGATATAGTTGCAGATAGATTTTTCTTTATTGGTTTTATTCTTGCTTTGACTTTTGGCTATTATAGTGAAGGAATAATGACTGAGAACTTAATAATGCAGGTACTCCTTATCCTTTCAAGAGAACTAATAAGTGCTCCCTCTGCTATCGTTAGTTTTATTGCCAATAAGAAAATGCCGCGTACTAGAAATATAGGTAAACTCGTTACATTCCTACAGGGGGTAACTCTCCCTACCATATTGCTTAGTACTATCTCCCCCTTCTTTTATTTCTCAATTTACTTATCTATATTGACAGGAATCTGTGGTATTATTTCGGGAATGTATTACATTTATGACTTGCAAAAGGAGGTGTGAAATAAATGATAAAATATACGATTGAGAAAGAATTTAGACATCATGTTGTCGAATGGAGTGCTACTTTTTTGAGCGTTTTAGGGTCAATTGTTAATGCAAATAAATTGATTTCTGGATTCTATATCTGGAGTGTTGCCAATATTCTTTGGATAACTTTTGCTATAAAGCATAAACACTGGGGATTACTTGTAATGAATGTAATTTTCTTTGGTATAAATATATATGGAGTCTTTAGTTGGATGGCTCAAAACGATTGTTCTTGTTAACTAAAATAAAAGAACTGCTTTGACAAAGTAACGAATCACACCATTTAAATAAAGATAGTTTTTATAAATTATAATAAGTTTAATATTCTTAGCAATGTAATCTTTTAAACTACGATCTGGCGTTCCTTTTATTTTCTTAAATTATCCTATTATTTGATTGATAAAGAAAATATTTTAATTTAAAAATAATATTTGTTAAATATAGCTTTTATACTTTTAAAAGAATAACTATTTTAAGCCTTCCTTTATTTATTATTATAATGGCAGTCGTAAAAAACGAAGAGAAGATCACTTTTAATTTATCTCCCTCTAGTTTGAACATTTATTACCAAAGCCCTCTTTTGTTTTATCTGACCTATATCGCAAAAGTGCCTGATGATACAAAAGTCCCCTTGTGTTACGGACTTTCAGGAAGCATCGTACATACTTGCTTGGAGAAATATGCTCGAAAAGAGCTTGATGTTGATGGAGTATACCTTTTATTTGGGAAACTTTGGGGGCAACATCAACTTCATGTCCATACAGACGTAAAGGGCGATTTGTTAGAGCCTTTAGATTATCTTAAAGCGATTATTAAAGGAATGCATATTATCGATCAGCATGACGAATATATCTGCGAAGAAACAATCGCTTTTCCTTTAAAAGAAAACGATATGATGCGTATCGGAGTTAAGGGAATTATTGATTTGCAAGCACGTAATAAACAGGCAGGAGAGCGTGTAATTATTGACTATAAAACAAGTAACAGTGTGCAGCACGATAAACAATTTGAGCGTCAAGCTTTGTTCTATAATTTTCTGTTACATAAACATAAACAACATATCCCTACAAAAACTTCGTTCCATTATCTGAAATTGGGTATTGAGAAAGAATATCGTTTTGATGCATTAGATATCAAAGCATTTGAAGAAGAATTACATGCTATTGCAGATGAACTTTTAGCATATGGCAATTGTATTGATAACTACCCTATCGGTGATGTGGATGATTTGTTTAACAGCAAAAAGCAAGCATGTTTACGAGAAGTTTCTCGGCGAACAATGCTCTTAAGTGCTGATTATGTGATGGATGCACAATTGTAAAGAGCCTCTGATTTTTATGAGTATTTGCTAAAAAAGGAAACGCCCGGACCAGGATTTGAACCTGGGAATCGCTTGCGCGAAACGGAGTTAGCAACCCCGCGCCGTAACCGCTGGGCCATCCGGGCATAATGGGAAGGATAACTGGGGCGTTATAAAGCTTATTGTAAGAAGTTACAAGGGAAGAACACTGATAATGATAGAGAGGATACTTACTATGCGAATGATTGATTTCTTTTTTTTGAGTGAAGCTGCAACTCTGAATAACCAAGCAGGATTTACTAAGCCTATGATTCCTTTGATAATGTAAAGTAAAGCGATAAGTTATATCGAAAATGATTCTACTAGATAGATACTTGACATGAATTTATGTAGCTTTTGCGTTTGTAAGAAGGATTAATGGGGGGATTGACTTATAGGCAGTCTTGCGTTAGTTTGATTGGTTGTACGTAGAGGTATTGCATTATACCCTTCTCCTCCGTCTGTTCCAGAACAAATTTCAGGAATACCTTCTAAATCAGTTATTATTGCTCTTGAGGCATCACGCTTTACGTATGGTCCTGAAGTATTATATGTAAAGGCTGGACAGAATGTAACAATTCAGATTACTGATGTAGATGCTGTGCATGGAATACAAATTCCTGCCCTGTAGATTTCAGGTACGAAAAAAGTGACTTTTGTTGCTCCTGCTCCAGGCACTTATGCGTTCTCTTGTCCCACCATGTGTGGCTCGGGCCATCGAGAAATGAAGGGTTCGCTTATTTTTAAATAAGATTTATATATTCCTTTCATGTATATCTTGTATGAAACAGGTGTTTGCTTTTTTGATGATGGGTCTATTGGTACTTTCTCTTGTCCCTTTTGCACTTGCAGAAGAAAATGAATCAGCGAGAAAAGGGCTTCGTGCAGATAAACGTGCTATGAAACAAACAAAAGCCCTGTGTGCACGTGAAGCTGCTCAGACAGAAAAATCTTGTTTTGTTGCTGCAAAGGAAACTGCGAAGACTTGTAAACTTGCTGCAAAGGAAACTGCTCAAACTGATAAAACGTTAGGAAAACAAGAAGCACAGGCCTGTGCTATTACCTATAAAAAAAGTATGAGGTCCTGTAAAGCTTCATTTAAAGAAAGTACGCTTGCGTGCAGGCAACAATAAATGCGATTCTGGCGAGCACTCGGGATTAGTATACTGGGCTATTATCTTTTAGGATTAGTACAAATTCTTGTTGCGCTTGCGTTACGTCTTGATTTGCGTGCCCCTTCGTTACCTTGGTTATTTTGGATTACTTCTACACTCGTTTCTGTTGCAGTTACGTTTGGTTTGATGCATTGGTACTTTAGAGCACATGAATTTATTGGAATACGGCAAGGTTTCTATGCGGGACTCTTTTTTGTGGGAACAGGTATTGTGCTTGATATTATCTATGTGATCGTTCGGGGAGAGTATAGTGCACTCTCTGCTCTATTCGCTTCATATTTGGGAAGCCTTGGATTTATACTTCAAGTACTTGCAATTATCTTTACTGCCGCCTTTGTTGGAGAAGCTCATCACCGACATCGTGGAAAGAAACGGAAGCGATAAGTGTATTCTTTATCAAGTGGTGAGATACCTATAAATAGTCCAAGCCATTACACGCAATAAGAGGTGTTTGATTTTAACACATCTTGGGTCCGTTCGGTGGATTAGGGATGCTCGCAGAGCATCAAGATAGTGAACGGAAAAAGTACGCGATGAGCGCAGGGTGGATACGAGGCCATGCGCCGAACCCTTCGGGGTGACGTCCGCTCAAACTACGCCAATATCGCGTACTTCATGTTTTCTTAGGTTTTTACGTAACATCTATAATCTCTCAGGTGCTGTAGTAGTATGGCAACTGAAACAGCAACATTTGCAATGGGGTGCTTTTGGGGCCCAGATGCATTATTTGCGAAGGTACCAGGAGTAATGAGTACGCGTGTAGGGTATAGTGGAGGAACGAAGGAGGACCCTACGTATGAAGAAGTATGTACTGAGCGCACTGGACATGCGGAAGCAGTAGAAATTGTATTTGACCCGAAGCTTGTTTCGTATGCTCACCTTCTTGATTTATTTTGGCATCATCATAACCCTACCACTCAAGATCACCAAGGCCCTGATTATGGTGCGCAGTATCGCTCATCTATCTTTTATCATTCTCCTGCACAACAAAAACTCGCCGAACAAACGAAGCACGAGATTCAGAAGCTTTTGAAACAACCTGTGGTGACTGAGATTGTCCCTGCCACTCGGTTTTGGTCAGCGGAGGAGTATCATCAACATTATTTTGCAAAGAAAGGTATTACTCGAAGCTGTCATATTAGTTGGAAAACCACTGCTGAGTTGCAATCGCACGAATAATCTTTCTTGTTGCTGAAGCTTTTTTATAGGGAGTGAAGGCATGTTCAGTGATAGTGCTTTGATAGTTCTGGAGTACTTGTGTGAGCGCTGCTTTCGTGAGAAAGGTACGTTTGAAGAGGCTTTTCTTATTTTCACGATAATCGCCTTTTGCGTAGTCTTCAATAAAAAGTGTACCTGAAGACGTGAGAAATGAATTCAGAAAAGAAAAAAACTTTTTTTGTTCTTTGAGGGAAAGATTGTTCAACAGATAATAACACAAAATACTATCAAATTTCCCAAGCTCGTGAGGAAGGGCGAACACCTCTGCTTGTACAAAAGTTACTCGCTTATCTTTGATTGTTTCTTGTGCTTGTTTTAATGCCTGGGCTGAAAAATCAACTGCTACAACTGCCCGGGGTTCTTGTGCGAGAATGGCACGAAGAGTTTTGCCATTGCCACATCCCAATTCAAGAATTCGTTTTCCAGTACAACTTCCTTTTGGAAGAGAAGTTGTCTCTCTCTGCCAGCTTTGTTTTTTATAAAATGCATCCCAGAGTGCTTGTTGATTCATTGAAGAGAGAGGAGGGGCTTGCTTAAAGAGTTAGCGTAATGCTTGCACAATTCGATCAAGACTATTTTGAACACGAACTGGTTGATTAGAAAAAAGATTCTTTTGTTCACTTGTATGATATTCGATGAGCGCTTCTGCATCATTTAAGAGATGTCCGGTGAAAATACCCACTACTCTGTCTGTTTTTTTAATGAGCCCTTCTTCCCTGAGTTTTTTGATACCTGCCAAGGTTGCGGCGGAGGCAGGTTCGCAACCATAGCCATTGCGCGTGACCACTGCTTGTGCTTCAAGCATTTCAGCGTCCGTTGCTTCACGTACCACTCCGTTTGTCCATTCCAACATACGAAGGGCTTTGTAAAAATTAACGGGACGATTGATTTCAATAGCTGATGCGCGCGTATGTGCTTTTGGTGCATGAGTAAATGCTTGGCGATAGTGTTCTCGATTCACCTTTCCTCCATTCCAACAAGCCCCTTGTTGTACTAATTGATAGAACATATTTGCACCCTGTGCATTAATGACCGCAATACGTGGCATTTTTTGAGTAAGGCCCAATTCATACAATTCGTGCCAGGCTTTCCCAAATGCAGAACAATTACCTAAGTTTCCTCCTGGAACGACCACCCAATCAGGAACGTTCCAGTCAAGTCCTTCCCAGACACGATGCATAATGGTCTTTTGCCCTTCAAGGCGGAATGGATTGACTGAATTCATGAGATAGATTCCTTCGTTACTTGATACTTCGAGCACGCGAGCCATGGCGTCATCAAAGTCCCCTTCAATTTGGAGTACCGTTGGATCATAGGCGAGTGTTTTCGCTAATTTTCCTCGGGCAATTTTACCATCTCCGATAAATACTGCTGCACGCATTTGATTAAGTTCGTTTGCGGCGAATGCGGCAACTGAAGCCGATGTATTTCCTGTTGATGCGCACGCCACATACGTTCTTCCGAGCATTTTTGCGTGTGTAAATGCTGCCGCCATACCATTATCTTTGAATGAACCTGTGGGGTTGTTCCCTTCGAATTGGAACCAGACATTTTCAGAAGGCACACCTGCATATTCTGCTGCGCGCGTTACATGAATTGGCCAGGTATTTCCTTCCATGCCGTCCAAGGAAACGAGATTCTGTTCTTTGCGACTGTGTTCAAGATAAAAAGGAAGTAAATGACGAAATCGCCAAACTCCGCTTCTGTCTTGTACATTAGCATTATTCATTCTCCGTAATTGTGCTAATTCTTTCACTGTAGAAGCATCAATACCGGTATAACGAACATCAAGTAAACCCTTACACTCCTTACACTCATTTGCGTCTGAGTCGACAGTATACCGTGCGTCACATTCTGGAAAAATACAATGCAATTGTGCGTGTACCATAGAGTTGTGGTTTGTAATGGCTATAAAAAGCTATGGATAGGTTATTTCCCTAACTTATCGTCGAGCTTTTGTTCTGATTGATGAAGTTTAACACCGAGCTTTTGCAGTTCCTGTGCATGAGCTTGAATAAGGGAATCGACAATGCCTACCATCTTTGCGAGCTCATTCCGTTCTGCTAACAAAGTATTGAGGGAACCTTTATGGAAACCAATTTGTTCATCCTTTGACATTTCGACCATACCTTTGTATCTTGCTGAACGTATATAAAGGCAAGGCTTCTTGTGAGTGTATGAAAAAGAACACTGATTCTATTTTACTATATAGTAAACGAGGATGCCCATATTGTAATGCTTTGAAAGACTTATTGAAAGAAGAAAAGATACCTTACATTGAAATTGACGTGCAAAAAGAAGATGCAAGTGGAGCGGTGCATCGAGAAGGACGAATCCCTGTTCCACAAGTTGAATATAATGGCACGATCATCTTTGATTATACCACTGAAGAAGCTTTAGTTGAAACGGTGAAACGATTGTTGAAAACGAGTAGGTTGGATTAATTTTTATAACGATAACACATTCAACAATGTGGCGAAGGCTAACCAGACAGCATAGGGATAAAGAAGATATTGTGCTGGTTTTGATAGTTGTGAAGTATAATGAATCATCATGAGACCGGAAATATCGATAAGTATAATGTCTATAAGGCCTGCGAGAGGAGAGCGAAGACTGAAATAGAAAAATGTCCAGGTTGCGTTTGCAATGAGATTAATGCCAAACCAAGTAAGCAATTTTGCTCGTTGTGATGAGGATGCAGGATTCCAAGCAAACCAAAAGGAAATTGCAATTAAAGCATAGAGTATTGACCAGACAATAGGAAACACAGAGGACGGGGGAGTAAGAATTGGTTTAATTGCTTGATACCATTCAGATTGGACTGTTTCAGTAGTGTACTGTGCGCCGAGAAATCCTGCTCCGTACCAGAGGAGCAGTGCTATCAAAAGTACCGATTTGTTGGGGATTAATGTGGGCATTTGAGCATTGTCACCTTTTGTATAATAAATCTTGCACGGTTTTGTACGGTATTAAAAGGGACGGTAATGGGTTTGTACCCATATTTCTTGTACACGTGTGCAATTAATTGATGAATCTTTTTTGCTTCAGTATACGTCTCTTTACGTTTTGTATCATTTGTGTAATATTTCTGAGGGAGTGGGGCCATCAAAAAAACTAAATCGTATTTGATATGTTTTCCTTGTGTTACTCGTTCACTTAACCCATTGAGGTGTCCAAGTTGGGCATACGCAAAGCCATCAAAGAATCCTCGATCAAAAAAGACCACTTTTTCTTTTCGTAGAAGTCCTTTGGCAAAGTGATTGACTTCTAAGTCCCAAACTGCTTCTTGAAATTTCTTCCCTGACGCTTGCTTTGCATCTTTTCCTTTAAACAATTTGTTACGTGCAAGGACCAAACGTGCGGATTCTTTCATGACTGGGAACTTCTTATCTAAGAGATTGAGCACGGATGTTTTTCCTGTTCCGGGACCACCTGTAATCACCACTTGTAGAGGCATAGTTCTTTGAGTGGGATGAGTTATTTAAAGGTGTGTTTCATTAGTAAGAGATGGTGGCGTTATCACTCCAGAAAATACAACAACGTATGCAAGAGCTCAAAGGATGGGGATTGGAGGGTGGAGGGCTAGAAAAGGAATGGATGTTTGAAGATTTTACTGCTGCACGTGCGTTTGTGGATAAAATTGCAGAACTTGCACAGGAACAGAATCATCACCCTACTCTTTTTTGGGAATACAATAAAGTGCGTTTGATTTTAACCACCCATGATGAACGAGGAATTACGGAAAAAGATTTTCAGATGGCAGGAGCGATTGACAAACTATGCTGTTAGAGCTATTTGGCATACTCTCAGCCATTCCAATAGGCTATTTCCTTGCCTGGCTTGCTCGTGAAGAACTGGTAGTAGGAAGAAAGTGGTTTCAGCGACTTGTTATTCTTTCACTCGTTCTTGGGGGAACCTTCTGGGCGTATGGGTTACGAGAGGGGCTAGAGATAGGTTGTTTTTTGGCAATTCTGGCTTTTATTGCCTATCACCAGAGTTTTAACCGTCGGTGGACAAAGAGCAAGATATAAAAGAGTGTCTTGGGAAGAAAGCATATGAAGGTTGACGTGAAGAAACCCCAAACTCATGAGGAAGAGATACAAGCTTTTTGGGATAAGCAGTCCGTGTATGATAAGGTTGTCAAACATAATCGGAAAGGCCCCCCCTTTTACTTTATGGATGGTCCACCCTATGCAAACGGCCATATTCATATGGGTACTGCACTCAATAAGATTCTCAAAGATATAGCGATGCGTTCACAACGTTTGCAAGGCAAAGATGTATTCGATAGACCGGGATATGACACACACGGTACGCCTATTGAATTTCAAGTAGAGAAAGAGATTGGTTCAACAAATAAGAAAGATATTGAAAAATATGGTGTACAAACATTTATTGATCGATGTACTACCTTTGCAACCCGGTATATTGATCAAATGAATGATGAATTCAAAAATTTGGGTGTGTGGATGGATTGGAAGAACCCGTATGTTGCTCTTTCTGATGATTATATTGCATCTATTTGGGCTTCATTTAAAGCAGCAGATGAAAAGGGACTTTTGTATCAAGGCAAGTATCCAGTTCATGTATGTACTCGTTGTCAAACAGCAGTTGCCTTTAATGAAATTGAATATGGAAAACAAAAAGATACTTCTATTTTTGTGAAATTTGCCGTTACGGGTAAAAAGAACACCTTCTTTATTATTTGGACAACCACTCCTTGGACACTTCCTGCGAACACCGGAATTATGGTGCATCCTGATGTCGTTTATCAAGAAGTGGTGACTGCAGAGGGAGAGCATTGGATTCTTGCTGAACCGTTAGTTGGAAAACTAATGACTCGTTTGGAACGTGGATTTACGGTTGAAAAAACGTACACTGGAAAACAATTAGAAGGGTGGACGTATACTTCTCCTCTTGCATCAGCTATTCGCGTGTCTGCTCCCAATGGCTATCGTGTAGTCTGTTCCGCACGCTATGTTACCACGGAAGATGGTACGGGATTAGTACATTGTGCTCCGGGACATGGAAAAGAAGATTATGAAGTGGGAAAGGCAAATGGATTGCCGATGCCTTGCCCTGTGGGCATTGATGGTTTATTTACTGAAGAAGCTGGAGCATACGCAGGTAAACCTGTTCGTGAAACAAATGCTCGCATCATTACTGATTTAGAACAAAGAAATGCGTTGGTTGATACACTCGTATATGAACACGACTATCCACTCTGTTGGCGCGATAAATCTCCCCTTTTGATGGTATCCCAACCCCAATGGTTTTTGAAAATTTCAGCAATTCAGAAAAAATTAATACAACGTAATGAAAAACTTACTTGGGTTCCTTCTTGGATGGGACAGCGTATGCATGCCTGGCTTACAGGTATCGGTGACTGGCCAGTGAGTAGACAACGATACTGGGGCGCTCCTTTGCCCATTTGGATTAACGATACTTCTGGAAAACGAGTAGTAATTGGAAGTGTCCAAGAATTACAAAAATTAACAGGAGTAAAAAAAATTGCTATGCATAAACCTGGAATTGATACGCTTACCTTTGTGAAAAAAGGTGAAAAGGGAGTATATCGACGTGTTCCTGAAGTATTAGATGTCTGGTTTGATTCTGGAGTTTCGAGCTGGGCTGCCCTCGCGTATCTTGGTACAAAAGGCCTGAAACGATATTGGCCTGCTTCTCTGAATATTGAAGGACGAGATCAAGTGCGAGGTTGGTGGAATTCACAGCTCATCCTTTCAGAAATTTTATTTGACAAAGCACCTATGACTCATATCGCGGTACATGGTATGGTGTTAGATATCTCAAAACGTAAAATGAGCAAATCAGAAGGAAATGTAACTGCGCCAGGGGATGTTATTGCACAATATGGGCGAGATACCCTTCGATACTACTTTGCTAAATTTTCTAAGGGAGAAGATTTCAATTACGATCCAAAGGAAATGCAAGAAATTGGGAAATTGTTTGGAATTCTTGCAAATAGCAACACCTTTATCTCTCAACTTACTCCGCGTCGAGCACCTCTTGCAATCGAAGATACTTGGATTCTTTCTAAATATTATCAATTGATTGAAGAAGTTACTAATGCTTATAACTCCTATCAATTTTTCGTAGGAACACAAGCACTTGAACGATTTATTATTCATGATCTAAGTAGAACCTATATTCAATTAATTCGTGATCGTGCAGATGAAGCATATCCCGTCTTACAAGAAATTCGTGTAGGGGTATTACAGTTACTTGCTCCTCTCGTACCCTATATGGCTGAAGCTTGGTGGCAAGAATTGCGTGCACAGAAATTGGTCAAAGAAGAATCGCTCTTTCTTTCTAGATTTCCTTTGGCACAAAAGAAAAAAATCAATCAAAAACTTGAACAAACCTTTGGGCAAGTACAAAGAATACTAGAAGTTGGGCTTCGTAAACGTGATCAAGCACATATTGGTTTGAAATGGCCACTTCAAATGGCGACGATTACCAGTCCTGAATCTGTTTCAAAGGACGTGTATGCACTTATCATGAAACAACTTAATGTAAAGAAGGTACAAATTATGAAAGGAAAAGAATTTGATGTGGTACTTGATACTACGTTAACTCCTACGCTTGAAGCTGAAGGATATTCTAGAGAATTGGCTCGAGCACTCCAAGCAGCGCGTAAAGAAAAAGGATTACAAAAAGGAGAATTAATCACTACTACGGTATTTGTTTCTTCAGAACTTCAAAAAATGCTCAAGGAACATCTTTCTTTTGTGAAAGAACGCACCAACTCTCAAAAATTGGTTTTTTCTGATGAACAAAGTGCTCCTGTCGACGCTATTGTACTTACTGCACGGGAGAGAAGAATTGCCTTCTTATTTCGTCGTTGTTGAATGACAGCAACCGAAAACATTTAAATAGTCCAAGAGAATAAGTAGTATAAAGGTGATATGGATTCATATGATTATCAAAGAAGAATTTTTGAGCAGACTACGCAAAATCTTTGATTTGAATCTCTATGAAGCTCGCGTATGGACTGCATTACTTTCTCGTGGTACGTCTACTGCTGGTGAATTAAGTAATATTTCAGATGTTCCTCGTTCTCGTACATATGATATCCTTGAAAGTTTGGAAAAGAAAGGATTTATTGTAATGAAAGTCGGTAAACCGATCAAATTTGTTGCTTTGAAACCTGAAGAAGTGGTTGAACGTGTTAAGAAGAATTTAGTTGTTGACGCACAAGAAAAAAGTAGACGCCTTGAAAAATTACGAGGAGATGAAGTGTTGGAAGAATTGAATGGTTTATTCAGTAATGGTATTAAGTTTGTAGAACCTTCTGACCTTTCTGGAAGTTTGCGCGGTCGACAGAATATGTATAATCATCTAGATATGATGATTCGAGGTGCTGAACGCACGATTACTATTGTAACAACTGCTGAAGGATTGAATCGTAAGATGGAAATGTTATTACCTGGGTTAGAACGTGCAAAGAAACGAGGAGTTATTATTCGCATTGCTGCACCAATTACTAATGCTAATTTGAAAATTGCAAAAGACTTGAATAAGATTGCTGAAGTCCGTAATCTTGATTCAAAATTGACTGCACGTTTTGCAGTTGTTGATAGCAATCAAGTGATGTTTATGTTGCTTGATGATAAGAGTATCCATCCAAATTATGATGTTGCTGTTTGGCTATCAACCGAGTTTTTTGCAAAAGCAATGGAACAGATGTTTGAACTTGCCTGGAATACATTCAGTAAAGTACGATAATTTCTGTTAGTGTTGTTAACAGGTACTAACAATAAACACTTAAAGGACCATCTCTGAAAGATAAGATATGACTCCTTGTTATATTGACATTCATTGTCATTTTGAACGCTGCCCTACCGAAGAAGCACTTGCTCGTGCTGAGCAAGCCGGAGTGGGTATTATATGTACGCAAGGAACTGATCCTGCGACAAACATTGCTTCATTGAAATTAGGAAAGAAACATGCTTCGGTGAAGACGTGCATGGGCTTGTATCCGATTACTGCACTCAAAATGAAAGATGAAGATATTGATTTGATGCTTATTGGAATTGCACAACAAGCAGAGCATGTTGTTGCTCTCGGGGAAGTAGGAATGGACTTTAAAGAAGATGAAACGCACCATGCACGTCAGAAAGAAATCTTTACTAAAGTAGTGAAACTAGCTTTACAACTCAATAAACCAGTAATTGTACATTCCCGAAAAGCAGAACTTGCTACGATTGAATTGCTTGAACAGCTTGGGGCGAAGAAAGTAATTATGCATTGTTTTTGTGGAAAATGGAATCTTGCTGAACGCATTATTGCAAATGGATGGTACCTAACTGTCCCTACTTCGGTGACTCGCTCGGAGCAATTTCAACGGTATGCGAAGGAGCTTCCCCTCGCGCAGCTCTTCTGTGAAACTGATGCTCCTTACTTACATCCTGATAAAACGGTGACTACGTTATCTAATGAACCTGCGAATGTGCTCTCAAGTTATGTATGGATTGCAACGTTGCGAGGAATGAAACTGGAAGACGTGCGAGATCAAGTTTTTAGGAATTTTGAAACAGTATTTGGGAAGGTTTAAAAAACACTTTTTGAGGATTTTTCTATGGAGCAACTTGGAACATTAGTGGACTATGGTAATTACGGTAGAGTACACCGCTTACGGGAAATCAGCGATGCTTTCTATTGCATCTAAAAGAACTTCCTTGACCACATGATGAGAAGATATGGTCAGATTAATGATGTCTTTACCATAAAATACATCAATTCTTGCTTTATCTGCAGAATAGGATTCATGCTTATCAACCATAACTCCGGGTTTAAAATCATCTTCTTCATCGTGTACTCGTACCCCTCGTAAACCGCTACTTGAAGAACATTTTTTTACGATATCGGTGAATGAAGTAAGCCAGGCATACGAAAAATCTTGTTTCTTGATAATAAAATAATAAAAACTTCCTTCATTTCCAAATCCGATTATCTTTATCTTTGTCATGAAACGTATAGGTATTGTTCTTATTTAATTCTTTTTGATAAGAAAAAATGCGAGGGGGAGGATTTGAACCTCCGAAGGCACTAAGCCACAAGATTTCTTACAAAATCTTGCTTGCTACCCTTCCTCACGGAAGAGGCGACGTCTTAAGTCTTGCGCATTTGACCGCTTTGCTACCCTCGCGCACCTCAGAAACTCGAAAAGGCATTATAAAGGTTATTGTTCTCTTCTCAAAATACTTATTGGTCAGAATTAATAGCGCTTACCATTGCTGTTGATTGTCGATTGACATGTTGTAATGCTTCTTCGTCTGTTGCTTTTGGATGTTCACGTTTGAATTTGAGTGCTTCAGATGCTCCAGCAATAAGTGCCATTTTCATTATTCCTCTTTGTTCCATGTTGCTTTTTTTGTCTGAGAGTATATAAGGATTATTGTGTTTCAAAATGAAGATGAATACTTTATTAGACTTATGTTAACCCGAACCCTTCTCGCCTTAATGTTTAAATAGGGGTTCGCATTAATGTTATTGAGGTAGTGAAAGAGGATGACAACTGATTTGTTGCGTGCAGAATTGAAAGTACGTGGATTTTCTCCGTTGACAGTGCGCAATTATGGCTTTTTTACAGATAAATTCTTAGAACAGGTACATAAACAACCTGATCAAGTAACTCAAGATGATGCCAAACTCTATTTGGCCAGTCTCTTTGATGATAAATCCAAGAATACCATCATGTTGGCGGCGGCTGCTTTGAAGTTTTATTTCACCCAGATTCTTAAAAAAGACTTCTCCGCGGTTAAAATGCCTAAAAAAGAGAAACGATTGCCGGCAGTCTTAACAAAAGATGAAATGCGCGCTTTGCTTTCTCATGCAGATACTGAAAAGTCTCGCTTAATGATTTCATTGTTGTATTCTACGGGGCTTCGCGTATCGGAAGTGGTCAATTTGAAAAAGAATGATATTGATTTTGGAGAAAAATCAGGATGGGTACGAAAAGGAAAGGGAAACAAAGATCGCTTGTTTAGTATTTCTGACCAACTTACCAAGGATTTGCAAGCATATCTTAAAGAGAGAGAGTATCAGTATGTATTGTCTAAGGAGAAACCGTTGACCACCCGTAATATTCAGAAGATTATCAAACAAACAGCAGGACGTGCACAAATCCAGAAAAAAGTAACCCCTCACACCTTACGTCATAGTTTCGCGACACATCTGCTTGAACAAGGCACAGATATTCGCGTCATTCAAGCAATGCTTGGACATAGTAACTTGAACACGACCCAAGTGTATACACATGTTTCAGCTGACCAGATCAAAAAAGTTGCGAACCCACTTGATACTTTACTCATCTCTCGCGATGGAATCGTCTAACTATGCTTTGCTTCTGGAACGATTATGCCTAGCTTCTGATGCCCATGACTGGGTACAATTCGAACGGTTATGGCCTGTAACCCGACAAGCGTATGAAACGTATAATCATGAACGCCGAGAACGAGGATGGGTTCCGGTAACGATACATGAAGAAAGTTGGAATAAACTCTGGAGAGAAGCACATCGGCTTGTGCGGAATTAATTAGTCCTTTAATGTGCCTTTCGCACGTTCGTGTGCTAAAGCAAGTACTTGTTCAGGAGTAAGGTCTTCATCATCGTCTTCTTCAATGGGAAATGAGGGATTTATTTTTTGTTGATAATGATAATATCGTTGGACAAGGTGCGGATATTTCTTTTTAATAGCTTCCAAGAGCCTTCGAGGAGACTGGGAGCTTGCTCCCACCATATCTTGCTTGAGTAAGGCATGTAAATCCCAATAAAGCCCCTCTTCAGTGCCCACTGCAACATAGTGCGTCGCACAAAGAGGCTTTTCCTCTTTAAACAAATCTGCTTCTTTATTACATACAGTACAACGAGGCATGGCCATAGTCATTTTAAATGTAGAAGAAGCTATAAGGATTTCGGTTTCCTTTAGGTAGTCATTAACGATAGGACTTCTGACGGCGAGCACGTGGAGCAGAGTCATTTGGTTTGTTTGCTTCCTTACGTCTGGAATCTGCAACAACCATGTTTCTGTCATATTTGATAAATGTCTTTTTGAGTGTTTCAGAGCCAGTAATGTATAAGAGAGCCTTTGCAATTGCTAAACGACCTGCTTGCATTTGTGCTTCTTTTCCACCACCAATTGCTTTGATATGAAAATCAACTTTCAAAGGATCACCCAATTCTTGTTCATATAACCGAAGCGGTTCAGCAAGTGCTAATTTATGGAATAAAGGTAATTCTGTTGCAGGAAGATGATTAAAGAATACTTTTCCTGTGCCTGTCTTGAAACGAAGTTTTGCAACTGCTGTTTTTCTCTTTCCTGCAATAATACGAGTCATTTCAAAAGCCATGCTTATAGTTCCTTCGCTAAGTCAGCGAGTGAGATTGTTTGTGTCATAATTGGACGAGTAAGAACTTGTGCTTTAACGGTCTTGAATTCAGCAGGAATTTGATTATAACATTTGATACGATCAAATGCTGCTTCCCCACGACCCATTTTATAGGACAACATGCCACGAATAGTACGTTTCATTAATCGTTCAGGGCTACGTTTTATCCAATTTGGACCGTTTAATGCATTTCCACCACGAAGTACGGCTTGTTTGTATTCTGCAATTACCATACGTGTTCTTCCTGCAACTAATGCTTGTGTACAATTAACAACTGCAACTTGTTTGCCTAAAAGTGATTGTTTTGCTGCAACGCTTGCAACACGACCTACTGTTGCCCCTGCTGCATCAATGACAACTGTTTCCATTAGGCGAGCACCTTAATCCCTGTTGCTTTTGGATTTCCTTTTATTTCTTCAGCGATCGTCACCAATTCACTTTTGGTTGCCTTTGCTTTTTCATGAGCTGCTGCTGAGAATGAAAGAGCTACAATACGGACTTTCTTGGTGAGTGTTCCTGAAGCTACTACTTTCCCCCCAATTAATACAGTGTCTCCTGTTTTGGTGAGAGCGTCAATTTGATCAAGATTTAGAGCTGCAAGTGCTTTTGTTGGTCCTGAAATACGTTGGGCTACAGGAAGCCAAGCATCTTGTTTACGTGCTGCTAAAATGGTTGCCTGAAGTGAAGGATTTGTCTTTCTTCCTGCCTTTCTCTTGATATGTGTTTTACTGAATGCATGTTTCATACTTTTGTGCTATTGGTGACGGTATATAAAGCTTTAGTCGAGCGGAATCTTTTTATACTTTCATGTGTATTAATGTGTATGACTAAAATACGCGTCAATATTACGGTCGATAGAGAAACGCTTCAGTTGGCTAAGAAAAAGTTGGACTTGTTTGGAGGGAAATTATCCACCCTCTTCGATGCCTATCTTCGAGATTTTGTCAAGAGTATGGATAAAGAATATGGTGCGGATTATAAAGTGTTACAGGAAAAAGTAATTGAATTGGAGAGGCGATTGGGAAAAGTTGAAGGAAAAAAATTATAATTTTCTTTTTTAAGTATGCGGGTGCTAGGAATCGAACCTAGGCAAGCACTAAGCTACTGCCACCTCAAGGCAGCCCGTTTGACCGCTCCGGCACACCCGCTACGCGAGTGTTGATAGATAGAGTGTTATAAATCTTCGGGTAATACAGAAAACCTTACTTGAACGCTTTGACAACTTCGTCGAGGTTATCGGAAAGCGATGCAATCGCTTTCTTGAGAATATCTGATGCAGACATATTACCATAGCTTTCTACAATGAAAAGCATTTCATCACTGTCAGAGATTGCTTTGTCATCAATAACGTTGATTGCATGTTGTGTTGCTTCATTGAGATCGCACAACCAGGTACTTCCGGTTTTTTCTGCTTTCATAAGACCAGCTGATTTTTGAATGATAGCGTCAATTTGTGCATTGCCTTTTACTTTCAAAATATGGCGATAATATGCAAGTCCCGGAGTGTATTTTGCATGATCAATGCCTTTACCCAAGATTGCAGTTGCAACAAGTTCAAGTTTATGTCCTTCTTTCAAAATAGTAAGAGGAATGTTATCATGTACAACTTCAGCATTACCTTCAAGATCTCCTGAGTATACGGTACCTGGGCCCGTTTTGGAAAGTTTCAATTCAATTTTTGTTTTTTCATTCATTTTTCCTTCTGTTTTCAAAGGAACAAGACCAAGACGATGAGCAACCATTTCATCATAGAGTGCTGAGTCATTTTTGTATAATTCAACTTCATCAATTGCTAACGTAGGGACTTCTGCAACGCTTCGACGTAAAGCATTTGCAAGAGATTCATGTGCAGGCATACGAATGACTACTTTATCTGAAGACTTAGAAACGACGGCCATGAAAGTAAGGGGAAGAGTGAGCTTTTAAAGCTTATACTCTGCGTCCGCGCTTACCTCCTTTCTTCTTCGGTCCACCGCGTGCAACACGAGAGGTATCTACAATATTGAGAATCTTGAATCCTTCTTTATCAAAGCTTTTGACTGCAGCATGAGCGCCTGGACCAATTCCTCGTTCACTTCCGGTTCGTGCGCGCATACGAACATAGAGTGCAGTAAAGCCAAGATCTTTTGCACGTTCAGCAGCTTTTTTTGCAACGAACATAGCAATCGTAGGATCTGCCTTCAAACGAGAGTGTTTGGTGACCATTCCGCCTGTAATACGAGAGATGGTATTGCCTGCAAGGTCAGTCATATGAATCATAGTGTTGTTCTTTGAGGTATTGATGTACACAATACCTGTGCGCTCTTCTTTCGCAGGTTTTGCTCCTACAACTGGAGCATGAGTAGGAGTAACGGGTGCTTGTTCGGTGCTTGGAGTAGCTTCTACAACAGGAGTTTCAGTTGTTTCAGTTTTCTTTTTGGCAGCCATTATGCACTGTCCTCCATCTTTTGAGCAGGTTTGGTAAAGGTAAGCGTTACGGTAATTGCTTGTTCTTCGTTTACCGGTACTAAGTACCCTGGTTTGTTAATAACAGCACCATTGATGAATACTTTACGATGAGTAACCATTTGACGTGCTTGACGAACAGTTTGAGCTTTATTTTGTTTGAACAAAATAGTAGGTAATCGACGATTGAGAATATCTTCTACTTGTAGTGCTAATACATCAGAGGTTGCTTTCACATTCAAACCAAGTCCTCTTAATTTACCAAAGAGTACTTCTTGTTCTTCTTTAGATGCTTTTGCAAGTGCTTTTGCACGATCTCGGTAATAAGCAATTTTTGCTTTTGCTTTCCAAATTTCTCTTTTATTCTTCAAACCGAATCGTTCAACCAATTTATTTTCTTCAGCAATACGCGATTTTTCGTATGCTTTCTTTGGTCTGCTGAATGACTTATGTTTACGAATCATTAGGCACTACCTCCCTTTTTCTTCTTCATGCCTGCAGCCATACTCTTCTTTCTGAAGTGTGAACGAGTACGCTGACCACGAACTGGTTGTTTTGCTGCATGACGTGCACCACGATAGGCTTTCATTTCTTTCAAGCGCTTAATATCAAAATCACGTTTCATTTCAAGGTCAGTACCAAGGAAATGTCCAGATTCTCCTGTTTCAGGATCAGTTGGGCGATTACGCATGAAACTAGGAAGTTCCATATGAGGAATGTATTCTTCAATTTTCTTAATTTCATCTTTTGTTAATTCTTGAATTTTCTTCATACGATTTAACTTTAATTTGAGACAAATAACGTTGGTAACTGCCCAGGAAATACCCTTAATGCGTGTTAAACCCACATAGAGTGGACGAGAACCTGCAATATCATAGCCCATAATACGTACTAATGTTTCAGAACGATCTTCATCACCTGGACGTCTTCCGATTGGTTTAGACGGTGTGGCTTTCTCTGGCGCCTTCTCTTTGACGGTTTTTTCTGTTGCCATTGTTAGTGTACAAATAAATTGAATCGTTGTCTTTCGGACAATTCTTCAATCAAGCGTTTTTCAATCGCTTTCTTTGGGTCTGGAATGTTTTTCATTCTGGCTCGCATGTCTTCAAACGATTCGAAGGGTTTCTTCTCTCGTTCGGCTAACACTTCAGCCATATGCTTCTTACCGAAGCCAGGTATAAGTTCTAATTGATGAAGACGGGTGTTAATTGCTGGTGCAGAATTAAAGAAATCGATGAATTTCTTCTCCTGCTCCGCAACTACCGTTTCAATGAACTCTTGTAGCTGGATCTTTGCAGACTCAGTCAACTTCTCTCGTGGCAATCTGCCTGAGATGAAGTATATCTTATCTCGCTTATCGGGACCTATATAAACCTTTTCTTTAATCTCAAGTGTAACTCCGCGTCGAGGAACTAATTCTAAGATAGCAAGTGTTTTTACTCCAATTGCTTGTGCAACAGGTTGACCACGACCACCAATGGGATACCCATACGGTAAATAATCTAAGATGAGTGCATATTCTTCTTTTTCGCCCATAGTCTTACTTTAACGCTCCAAGAATTGCTTGCGATTCCTCTTCGGAAAGACTTGCTTCGTGACATACCTTGTTTACCCCTTCAGTATCTTGAGGAAGGAAATCAATTAATTTGATAATATCTTGTTCTTTCAATTTGATATTGTTTAATGCGATGAGTTTTTCTTTAACCGCTTTTGCTTCTTTTGCATTGAGTTTGCTAAATGCTTTGATATATGCATATACTGGTCGTTCTTTATCTTCATCAGATAAATATGCTTTTACTTCGCCAAGCGTTAAAGGAGATCTATCGATAATCATTGAGACACCTTGTGTAAATGAACTGGATGTATCATATATCTTTTTGGTCTTCCTAAGTCTTTTACTTCAACTTCGTATGCTTCACCACGTTTAGCGATTACTTTGCCTGTTCTTCCTTGCATACGTGAAGAATATTTGAATGGAACGCTGTGTTCTTTTACAACAGCAATAGTATCTCCTTCTTTAAGTTCTTTGAAATAAGCACTGAAGGAAATCTTGCCACGTTTACGAGGATTTTTATGTTTGAGCATAGGAGAGGTTATTACGGCTGGTTTTTAAAGGTTTGTGAGGGAAAGAAGATTATGCCCGTCGAGCAGAAGGTTCACTCACTGAACCTTGAAATAAGTCGCCTGCAGCACGAGATTTTTCCATGCTCTCTACAATCGTATTAAACATCTTCTCGCCCCATACTCCAATACCGCAGCGTTTACAAAAATCAATGACTGATTCTTCGGAAACGTCTGTTTTACAGTAAATACATTTTTTTGCCATACATGCCTCTTTGAATATAATCAATTTTTTCTGGAACTTTATAAAGATTCGTGTGATTGTTTCAATATGTTTTTCCTCATGCAGAAACCTTATATACTCTTTAAGGAGAATACTTTTCATGGATGAAAATCATACAGTGAGTGTTTCTAAAGAGTCTATGTGGAAATACACCACGATGGTGCTTGGAGCAATTGTTTTGATTGGTGCATTGTATGTTATGGTTGGAGGAAGCAGTACAGGGAATACGATTGCAGGAAGCGCCGTGGGCGTTATTGATAATGATGATTTAACTGATGATGATGCAGTGAAGGGAGATGAAGATGCCCCCGTTACGATTGTTGAATTTTCTGATTATGAATGTCCTTTCTGTGGTCGATGGTTCTTGCAAACCTATCCTCAACTAAAGAAAGAGTATATTGACACGGGTAAAGTAAAGATGGTCTTTCGTGATTTCCCTTTGAGTTTCCATAAAAATGCACAAATGGCAAGTGAAGCTGCAGAATGTGTTCGCGATAAGGGCGGAGATACAGCATATTGGGCATTCCATGATATCTTGTTCACTAAACAAGCACAATTGAGTGAAGCAAATGTCAAAACCTGGGCGAAAGAACAAGGGTACGATGTTACTGATTGTTTAGCAAAGGGTACTTTTAGAAAAGAAGTCCTTGCTGATCTTGCTGATGGTCAAGCAGCAGGTGTCCAAGGAACTCCTGCATTCTTTATTAACGGTAAACTCATCTCTGGAGCACAACCATTTGCAGTCTTTAAGCAAGCGATTGATGCCGCTTTGTAAATCTAGGAAGTAATTTTACACCTCTTTAAGAGCAAGATGATCTTTTTTTGGATAGAGCAGTATGCCCAGAAAAATGAGCCCAATAAACGCGAGCAAGGGTATAAATGAAAGAGCCGTTTGCACTTGTTTTGATGCAATAACGTTTCCAGTTATGCCTGCAGTCAATGCAACCTTTCGAAGTCGTGTTCTCTTTGGTTTCTGTTTTTTGAGGCACAGAGGTTACTTTTCCAAACATTCTTCTTTTCCAGAAGACATATTTTTCTTTCCAGGTTTGTTTTCGAGGATGAGCTTCTGTTCCTTCAGACAATGAAGGTCTCTCGTGTTCCATCTCCTCTAATCTCTTTTGTAATGAATCACCCACCCCCTCTTAAAGTACCTCCCCATTAAAAATACTCTGTTTTCTTTCTTCCAGAATAGGTAAAAAGTATAACCAAGGATTTAGGAGTTATACTTCTTGCAGTTAATCTCGCTACCTCAGAGATTACCAAATAACCTATAAGCACTAAATGATTCACGATCGTTAGATAACCCTCCCTCTAATGATTAAACTTAACTTCTTATCAGGCATTGAATTATCTAACATTAAAAGTATACATTACCTTCTTTAGGTCACCAAACTTTGTAAAATTCATAACCCTTAAATAAGAATATCTTCTTTTTTAAGATATGAGGGTCTCAAAAAATTATTTGTATTGGGGGGTTATTGTACTCTGTTTACTGACAGGATATTTTCTTTTCTTTTCTGATCCCGTACTTGTTTCAGGAGAAACACAAAATCTCACGTTGAGTTTACAACAAGGCAATTATTATCCTGAAACTATTTCGGTACAAGTCGGCGTACCCGTTGCACTTACCCTCGATGCAAGTGTCAAAGGATGTTTTCGTTCTTTTTCTATTCCTGCATTACAAATAATTGGTTATTCTCGTTCTCCTGCTGAACCAATTGTATTTACTCCAACTAAAAAAGGAACATATGAATTTCGATGTACAATGGGTATGGGAACAGGAACACTTATCGTAAAATGAAATCGATTCGTTTTCTGATATTTCTTTTCTGTGCACTCGCTCTTTTGTTATTGCTAGACGTTCCCCCTTCAGAATCTTCGCGTACTTTTTTTTCTATTCCTTTTAACGAACAAACAACCCTCCCTTCTCAAGCAATTATACTTTCTGATGAACCCTATACCTTAGAAGTTGTTCCTCGTACTCACTCTTTCAATGGAACTGTCGTCCCTCTTTGGACCTATAATGGGCAACTTCCCGGTCCTCGTTTGCAAGTACAACAAGGAGCGAACCACACAATTATTGTTCGCAATACTATGCCTTATGAAACTACCGTGCATTGGCATGGCCTTCGTTTAAACCATTCATTTGACGGTGTTCCGGATGTTACACAAAAACCTATTCGTTCTGGAGAATCATTTACCTATGAACTTACGTTTCCTGATGCTGGAATCTTTTGGTATCACCCCCATATACGTGAAGATTATCAACAAGAATCTGGATTATATGGTATGATTGA
Source organism: Candidatus Pacearchaeota archaeon (assembly GCA_016866955.1). Classification (GTDB taxonomy): domain Archaea; phylum Nanobdellota; class Nanobdellia; order Pacearchaeales; family GW2011-AR1; genus SICV01. The sequence goes on from VGKT01000001.1 coordinate 34,123, forward strand.
GGTTCGAAGTCCTGATGCACCTTTGTATCAACCAGTGGTACTTGATGATATTGCTCTTGATGTGAACGGAACGGTTCCTTTCTATCAAGAAGTTATCACCCATGCAATTATGGGTCGTTATGGTACTCAGTACCTCATTAACGGACAAGAAAAACTCAACCTATCCCATACTACCTCTCAGCCATTATATCTTGCATTTCTTAATGTGGCAAATGTGCGACCGTTTCGTATAACCATTCCTGGGGCCAAGATGACTTTGTTGGAAGGAGACATTGGTCCCTTAGAACAGGTACAACCAGTTGACTCGTTCGTACTTGCTCCCGCTGAACGAACAGTTATCAGTGTTGCGTTTCCTTCTCCTGGAAATTACACTGTCTTTAATGATAATCCTTTACAACGAACTGCATTGGGAACACTCACCGTTACACAAAAAACTTCTCAACAGGCCATGCAAGAACAAAGTACCTCTGGACTTTCTGCTCTTGCTTCTCGTTATCTCTCTTCCCCCCCCAATCATACGCTCAATTTAGGATTGGAACTTGAAGGAATGGGACACCTGGACATGATGCATAGTGACGAGAACATTGAGTGGGAAGATACCATGCCTGGTATGGCTCATATTACTAATAAAACAGTGCGCTGGACCATTACAGATGCGCAAACAAAAAAGCAAAATATGGGGCTTCACTATCGTTGGCCTTTGGGAAGTTATCAAAAAATAAGACTTGTCAATAGCCTCGAATCTCCGCACCCTATGCAACATCCAATTCATTTCCATGGACAACGGTTCTTGGTTTTGTCTACTAATGGCATCCCTACTGAAACACTTGGATGGAAAGATACAGTACTTGTACGTATGGGTGATACTGTTGATATTTTATTGGAAGTAAGTAATCCTGGAGCATGGATGATACATTGTCATATCCCTGAACATTTACAAAGTGGTATGATGGCTTCGTTTAGTGCAGGAACAAATACTAAAAAAGAAATGAATCATTAACTATCTTCTTCGTGCTTTTCCTTGGTTTGCCAAAGATTCTTCTAACGTTTCATGCATTCGTGCAAGGTCTACACCGAATACGCTATAATGCATTTGATCTTTAAAGAGGCAGGTTTGAATTGCACCAATTCTCCAAAGTGTACGTATCCCAATATCTTCTAAGACTACTCGCTCCCCGCTTATGCGATCCCTATCGTACGTGCTCCCCGCAAGTAAGTTGTAATCTTTCCATATATAAGCAAGAGTTGTTAAAAAATCACGGTTGGTCACGCGTGCTGGTTGGACAATAAATGGAGCTTCTGGAGGGAGCGCAAGTGCTTGAGCAAGATACCCTAGTGACTCATGTGCCCTGAGAAAATGAGACTTATCTTTTTCTTGCGTAGACAATTGTAACGGTGCAAAACCTTTTGCAAGCATACGAAGTGCAGTTTCCACTGAGTCTAGATTATAGGGCTTATCTTGCGAAAGATGTGCCACAGCTTCTATACCCCGGGCAATTGTAATTCCCATTATTATGTATCTCTTTTTTCTTTTAAATGGATTGTGGGGATGAAAAAAGAATGTATTCGTTACTACTCATATCTAAGGGCATCTACCGTATTGAGTTTACTCGCACGATAGGCAGGTAATGCTCCGGCAAGTACACCAATGAAAATTGCAAATCCTGCACAGCTCAAGAAAAGAGAAAGGGGGAATGCTGCCTGTACCAATGAAATAGCAAAGACGTTTGTCGCAACATATTCCAAACTATATGCGCCCGATGCTCCGATCAGAATGCCTGCACTTCCTCCAATAAGCCCCAACATACTTGCTTCGAGAATAAAAAGACTCAAGATTTCAGCATTGTGCGCACCAAGTGCTTTCATGGTACCAATTTCTTTCGTTCGTTCAAGAACTGAAGCGTACATCGTGTTTGCGATACCAATTGCTCCGACTACTACGGAAATGGTGGCGATGGCAACAAGAAATACGGTAAGTACTCCTAACACCGAACCAAACGTACCAAGCAATTCTTCAGGAGTGATAATAGTAAAGTCTTGTGTCTTTTCAGTAACATCCCTTGCTGAACGTAGTCTGCGTTCAATACGATCTGCAACTTCTTGTATCAGTGTAGAATCTTCTACTTGGACAATAATTTCATCGTACGTACCATCATCTCCAAATACTTCTTTGAATATTTCTAAGGGCATGAGGATAATACGATCATCTTGTGGATTACCTTGCGTTTCAGTAATGCCTCGTACTTTGAACTCGACAGTGTTGATTTCAAATCTATCTCCCAGCTTTACTGATTTGCTAAATACGGCATTATATTTATATTGTGAGCCGATGACGATATCGTACGTATCTCCTTCTTTGAGCTCTCTACCTTCTTCTGGTTTGAACGCGCCGTTTTCACTAAATATCTGGGCACGTTCTTTCTCTAAGGGGAATCCTACGACTGTGAAGAAACGTACTTCATCATTAAATTGTATCTTTGCATTTCCTGCTTTAAAATATGAAAGTCCTTTAACCCCGGGTATTTTTTCAAGGGTAGTAACATCTGCATCTGTTAAGGTTGCTGCTGAATCGGTTCCGGGACCTGCTACTTGTCCTTTAGGGAAAATAAAAAATTTATCAGTACCTAATTTACGGAATTGTTCTTCTACTCCTGATTGCAAACCTAATGAAATAGAGACAAGAATGAAGATTGTTGCAACTGCAAGCGTAATCCCGAGTACCGTAAGCAATGAACGAACTTTGCGTTTCCAAAGATTGCGTACTGCAAGAGTTATGAATTGGGATTTCATGATCGGAGAGCCTCCACGGTATTAAGCTTTGAAGCTTTGATGGCTGGAAGAGTGCCCGCAAAAAGACCGAGAATGAAAGCAAACAAAATAGATGCACTAATAAGTGGATAGGAAATCGTAACTGCTAACGTAATGCCTCCCAGTGCATGTGAGGCAATCCCTGAAACAGCAAAAGCAAGGATAAGACCGATGAGTGCGCCCCCGATACCTCCTACGAGTCCGAGAAGTGCTGATTCGGTCATGAATACCTTAAGAATATCTCGATTGTGCGCACCAAGTGCTTTCATGGTACCAATTTCTCTCGTACGTTCTAACACGGAAGTGTACATCGTGTTTGCTACCCCTACTCCTCCCACCATAAGTGAAATAGCAGCAATACCTGCAATGACTGCGTTAATGCCTATGAGAATGGTATTGATTGCTGAAAGCGCTTGGAGCGGAGATTCAACTGAAAACGTTTCGCTTCCCTCTTTTTCATTTCTATCTTTTCGTAAAGCTCGTTTGATTGCTTCTGCAACATTGTCTACTTGCTTAAGATCAGTGACTTGAGCAACAATGAAATCAATTTCATTTTCTATATTGAATATTTTTTTTAAATCATCTTCGGCCATAAAAATAGCCGTATTGAATTGGAAGGATCCGGTTTCTTTCAAAATGCCGATGATTTCAAATGATTTCCCTTGTATCGTGACTGATGTTCCTACTTTCAAGGGTTTACCGTACGTATTTTCGGTAAAACCTGATCCAATCACAATAGTTCCTCTTTCATCGGCAGAAGGAATTTTTCCTTCTGCTGCTTCAAGCTTAAATGATTCTACAAAATAATCAAAATCATCTTGTTCCGAAGGAAATGAAGAAAGGAATTCAAAACCGGCAATTTTATTGAAATCCATACGACCGATACGTACATATCTACTCAATACTCTACTTACTCCTGAAGTACTTGCTACTATTTTTTTATCGTGATCGGTTAATTTAGCAATACTCCCTGCCCCTGGTGGTCCAAATGCATCTCCCGCATTTTGAATAACTAATCGATCTGCTGAAAGTGTGGCGAATTGCCCGGTGATTGCTTCTTGCAAACCATTTCCTAAGGAAATCAGTGCAACCACTGCAGCAATACCAATAAAAATACCTACCAGTGTAAGCAGAGAACGTAATCCTCTATGCGCTAAATTACTAAGTGCAAGACGAATATACTGATACATATTAGAATTCCTCCCGTATTTGGGGTCGCATATTACTTGCCTCGAAGAGTTACTTCTGCGGCGAGACGCATTCTTCGGCGTTTTGCAATGGTGCGATAGATAAACCAGACAAAGAGAAGCAGAACAATACCTCCGAGATAGAAAGGAGCATTATTTGGTTGAGCAATGCCCTTAGCGATTGCTTCATCATTGGTATATACTTGCAATGGAAGATCAAATACCTTGGTAAATGATTTTACATTATCATCTTGATATTCAAGAGTTCCAGAAAGTGTTGCAGATTTACCAGTAATCAGGACATCGAGTGTGACCGTTTCGAAATCATCTGAATCAATGGAACCAATATACACTTCTTTCTCAGATAAGATTGTCAAACCCGTACCTTGAAACTGAACAGAAACAAATCGTGCTTCACCCAATCCTTTATTGATCACTTTGAATGTTGCCTTTGTTTTACTTCCAATAATAGGTTCTGCTATGTTTGCTGTAAATGAGAGTAGGGGATCTGCAGAAATGCGAATAGCGATAGTTCCCTTCTTCAGAGTTGTATTGTTACGATAGGTAATGGTATAAGGAATTTTATAATCCCCTACTTTTGCACTTGAATCGGCACGAATTATGAATGAGAATGATTCTTTATCATTTTTATCCAATTCATCTACCGATACTTCTGAACTATCTACTGGAGCAAGAGGGACCCCCGTAAAGTCTAGGGTAAATGAAACATCTTCGATGTCTTTACCAAGTGTATTTTTGAGCGTAATATCAACGCGCCCTTCTTTACCGGGAATAATAGTATCTGCAGAAACATCTGAGACAATAAGCGCGGAAGCTAGTGGAAGAATCAAGAGCACTAAAGTAAGTGCAAGTACTTGTTTGAACATAGTTTTTCCTTGTTCAAATGGTATTTAAAGCTTATCTATAAGACACTTCTTAGTGGTGACAAATTAACTTTTAATTTCTTTCCAGCTTGCGCCTGTTTTCTTAGTAATCTTGTCTACTTTCCCATCTTTAATCCAGTAAATGGTACGCGCATGTGCAAGTGCTTTGTCAGGATCGTGGGTAATAATGATAATTGTTTTTCCTTGTTGATTAAGTTGTTCAAGAAAGCTCATTACTTTTGCACCGGTTTTAGTGTCTAAATTTCCAGTTGGTTCATCAGCAAGAATGACTTCCGGGTCATTGGCAAGTGAACGTGCAATTGCTACTCGTTGTTGTTGCCCCCCCGATAATTGATTAGGATAATGATCTCCTCTGTCGCTTAACTCAACTAAAGCAAGTAGTTTTTCTGCCTGTGCCTCTTTTTCTTCTTCCTCTTGATCTTGGAAAAGCATAGGTAATTTTATGTTTTCTTTTGCAGTTAAATTAGGAATGAGGTTAAAGCTTTGAAAGATAAATCCTATTTTTTTCCCTCGTAATTGCGCAAGTTCTGATTCTTCTAAATGTGCAATATTGTGGCCATCCAGGTAAATATGTCCTGCAGTGGGAATATCCAAACTCCCGGTGAGATTCATGGCAGTAGATTTGCCTGACCCTGAAGGGCCCATTATCGCAACAAAGTCCCCTTTATCAATACTCAAACTAATCCCGTCCACTGCTTTAACGGTGGTATCGCCCATATAATAGTACTTACTTACATTCTTCAATGTAATAACTGGGTGTTTCATAGCTTTGGGGACGAGTATTCGTTTAAGAACCTTTGGAAAGGAAAGCCTTAAAAAGCACTTTCTCAAAGCTCAGGTATGATTATTCCTGTTCGCTGTTTTGGATGCGGTAAACCTGTTGGTCAACTCTGGGAAGCATATAAGAAACGTTTAGCTACTGGCGAAGAAGCAGGCAAAATTCTAGACGAAATGGGTCTTGAACGTTATTGCTGCCGTGCTGCGCTCTTAGGACATGCAGACATGTTGCCTGAGATTACCAAATTCAAAAAGGCTTAAACCTTTTTGCTCCTCAAACGTACGTGTTCAAGATTTAAGAAAGCGTACTTTTACTATACTATACTGTATTCCTATTCTTTTTTCCACATGCTTTACATACAGTTGTTTTGAAACCATTGTTAATTCGTATTTCTCCTGCGAGAGGATTCCAACATGCCGTACAAAATCTTTTGCGATAGCTCCCTAATCGGATACGATGTGATTTAGCCAGATTCCAGATTTTACGAAGTTCTTCTGAAGTAAACCTCGTCTTTTGAAAAAATGCATCAACTTGTTTCTGAGCTTCTGTTTTTGATTCTTTCTTTTTTGCCATAGACAGTATAACAAAAAGGAGTAATTAAAGATGCTGTCTGAAGAAAATAAAACGAAGACAGCATCGGTGTTTCGCCTCTTGTGGGAGACTACCGCGACCGACGCATGCAGCTTGACTTCTGTGTTCGGAATGGGAACAGGTATTTCCTGCATACTGTGGCCGTCTTCAAAGTTGTAGCTCTGAGAGGGTATAAAAAGGTTGCGTTTACTCTTTGCATATGTCACGACCTGAAATTGATAGAGCAGCAGAAGTTGTTGAACACCTTGAGCGTCTTCTTCCTCAACTCCGTAATTCTGAGCCTAACTCTCCTGAGCGAACTAATCTTATAGAAGAAGTACGTAAGTATAACAATTCATATAAACGCCTTACCGGAAAACATTATTCTCCCCCTGAACGAGAAGAAGATTAATGTCCTGTTTGTTTGATTCTTTGGAGCGCTATCTGGGCTGATTCGGCCATTTCTGGTTCAGGATCGTTGATAAAACGGGCAATGAAAGAGATGAATTCTTCTTTTCCCAATGTTGCTAATGCAAGCACTGCTTCATGCCGTACGAAGATATTAGGATCATGTTCGACCGCCTCCATGAGATACGGGGCAGCAATTTTTGGATGAGCAGTCTCCCCAAGTGAAAAAGCAAATTCATGACGGACAATAGGCGAAGGGTCTGTTTTGAGTCCCTTTCCTAAAATATGCACTGCTTCATCATCAGGTTGATTTTCTAAATGAAATGCTGCTTGAATTCGCCATTCCTGATTATAATTTTTGGTATCAAGTGCAATTGCTCGCCAATTTGGTACGCTCATTGCTCACCAGGCAGAGAGATAGTTTTAAAACATTCCCCTTATTGCTGAATTTAGACGCGAGGGTAGCAAAGCGGTCAAATGCGAAAGACTCAAAATCTTTTGGCTTAGTGCCTTCGGAGGTTCGAATCCTCTCCCTCGCATAATACTCTTTCACTTATTTTTACAAAATTATAAGCACACTCTTTAAACCCCTTAATCATCACGAATACAAGCGCCCGTAGCTCAGTTAGATAGAGTAGTGCCCTCCTAACTTAGATGGCAGAAAGGCAAAGGTCGTAGGTGCAATTCCTACCGGGCGCGTACCATAATAACCTTTAAAACCGTCTTCGGATAGCATTTAATAAGCGCGATTAATTCAATGGTAGAATGACTGGTTTCCAACCAGTATACACGGGTTCGATTCCCGTATCGCGCATACTCACTATGAAAGAACAATTTGCCTCTTGGTATAATGCATACTATAAGCATTTGCTCGTGTTGCCTGCGATTGTATTAGTTCTTTCATTTATTTCATTAGGCACAATGTATGCTGAAACGGGTACTTTTTTTGCTCAAGATATTTCTTTGACTGGAGGAACTGCACTTACTCTTTTTGATACAGTCCTTTCTCCTGATTCACTTGTTACTTCATTACAACAACAATTCCCCGATATTCAGGCACGAGCAATTACCGATATTCGTACGGGAGCACAAAAAGCACTTTATATTGAAACGAAAGCAGAAGCTGAACCATTACGAACTGCAGTAGAAAAAATAGTAACCTATCCCTTAACTCCTGAAAACTCGTCAGTTGAATTTTCAGGAGCATTACTTTCTTCTCAATTTTATCAACAATTAATGCAAGCTTTAGTTGTTGCCTTCCTCTTGATGGCAGTTATGGTATTCAGTATTTTTGCTGAAAAACCTTATTTGAAATCTCTCGCACTGATGCTTACCTTGAGTACTACAATTGCTCTTCTTCCTGGCATTAGAACTGTTGCAGGACTTGCAGTTTTCGGTATTATTTGTAGTGCCTGTTATGGATTATGGTATGGAACGGGTAAGCGTGCGCTTATCTTTGGAATTGCTCTTTTCTCACTTATCTTCCCTTCCATTGCCTTCCCTCTCCTTACTGGGATTCTTTGTTTACTTCTCTTCATCGGATATGCTCGCGTTTCACTCCCGAGTGCAGCGGTTGCTCTTGCTGCATTTGCGGACATTATCATGACTCTTGCTTTAGTTAATGTACTGGGTATTGAAATGTCTCTTGCGGGTATTATCGCGTTGCTCATGTTAATCGGTTATTCAGTAGATACGGACATTCTTCTTACTGCTCGTCTTTTGAAAGAACGTACTGGTACGTTAAACCAACGCCTCTGGGAAGCATGTAAAACGGGAGTAACTATGACTCTCACTGCTCTCGTGGCCGTGGGCATTTCATTATGGTTTGTTGCCTCCTATTCTGATACTCTTGCTCAGATTTTCACCATTATGCTTTTTGGTTTACTCTTTGATTTATTCAATACCTGGATTACTAATGCAAGCATCTTGAAATGGTTCTTGGAGGGACGCGCATGATGCGATTAATGACCTGGCGAGTGTGGTTATTGGTGGGATGTATTCTTTCCTCACTACTTGCTATTGGCCCTTCTTTCTCCCGTGAACTTGCAATTACGGGTGTAGAATACAATTCGACTTGGTATACTGAAGGCGTACGAGATGGACAACAGATTACGGGGATTGATATGCACTCCCTGACCTCTCCTCAAGACTATGCTGCACTCATCTCTGAGTATGAAACAACATCGCTCCCCCGTCGTGTTGATGTTCATACCAAGGAAGGAACATTTATTGTATATACAAATGAATCGTTGGGTTTTGGAGTAAAGCAAGCCCCTCGTACTAATATTCATTTAGGATTAGATTTAGCTGGAGGAGCACGTGCGTTAGTTCAACCTGCTGAAAATCTTGATGATACTTCATTGCAAGATTTAATTGCTATCAGTAGAAATCGTTTGAATGTGTATGGTTTGAGTGATGTACAATTAAAGGGAGTGCGAGATGCAGATGGACAAGCATTTATGTTAGTTGAAATCGCTGGAGCAACACCAAATGATTTAGAAGAATTAATCGGACAACAAGGCAAATCTGCTGCACTTATTGGAAATACCACGGTCTTTACCGGTGGAAAAGAAGATATTGGGGGAGTGTGTACACGTGATGCAACTTGTGCAGGAATTCGTCAATGTCTCCGAGTGCAAGAAGGATATGCTTGTGAATTTCAATTTGCTTTGTATTTTACTGAACAAGCTGCTGAACGCCATGCAAGTGTAACGCGTACACTCGGAACAGATAGTTCAGGCCAATATCTCTCTGAGCAATTAGTATTGACCGTGGATGGAAAAGAAGCTACACGTCTTTCTATTAGTACCGGACTACGAGGACTAAAGACAACAGAGATCAGTATTTCAGGTTCAGGAACAGGAGTTACCCAAGAACAGGCCTATCAAGCTGCACAAGAAGAAATGCATCGTTTACAAACGATTTTACTTACCGGAAGTTTACCCTATAAATTGAATATCGTCAAATTAGATACGATCTCTCCTGCATTAGGAGCCGATTTCTTACAAACGCTTTTACTTGCTGGGGGATTTTCGCTCTTAGGAGTTAGTCTGATTGTATTTCTTCGCTATCGTGCTTTGAAAGCTTCTTTAGCGGTCTTAGTTACTTCATTTTCTGAAGTTATCATTATTCTGGGAATTGCCAGTTTAATGGGCTGGCATTTAGATTTACCGAGTATTGCGGGTATTTTGGCTACCGTTGGTACAAGCGTTGACCAACAGATTGTCATTCTTGATGAATCACGTAAACGGGTAGTTGCTCTCACAGAACGTATGAAGCGTGCGCTCTTTATTGTAGTGAGTGCATTTGCAACATCTGCTGCATCATTACTTCCTTTGTATTGGGCAGGAGCAGGACTCTTCAAAGGATTCATGATTACAACTTTAATCGGTATTACTGCAGGAGTATTAATTTCTCGTCCTGCATTTAGCGACATTATTAGCAAACTTGAGGAACACTCATAAAATGTTACCGAGGTGGCATGTTTTATTAGGAGCACTTTTTGTTGGAGGGTTCTATCTTCTTGTACCTGATTTGGCCTGGTATAATTACTTCTTACTGTTCTTTGCTTCAGTCTTTATTGATGTTGATCATTATATTGCAGCAGGATTGAAAACAGGAAGTTGGAGACTCTCAGATGCATTAGAGTATTATGCTACGCAAGGAGATCAAGTTCAACTCGATCAGAAAAAAGGAATTCGAAAAGTGTATGATTTTCACATTTTTCACACTATTGAATTTCATGTACTTATTGCATTACTCAGTGTCTGGTGGCAACCTGCCTTTTACTTATTTATTGGTATGACATTTCATACCTTGTTAGATATTTTTACGTTGTTACATCGCGATTACCTCTATATGCGCGAATTCTTTTTGACTACTTGGCTTTGGAATATGCTTAACGAACATTTCGATTAGAGCATACTCCCTGCTCCTTTTGCTAGTAAGAGCAATGCAGGAGTCCAGACTAACAACGTAGGGAGTGCGTAGAAAAGTGAAAGTAACAGAAGAATGCCTGCGAGAAAATCAACGATACTTAACGGATCTCCTGTGAGAATAAACATACTTTTGAGAAGTAATAATCCTGCTGAAAAAAGCGTGAGCTGAAGAAAGGGGGTTACCCCGAATACGAGAAGAATAAAGAGACCTGCCCCTATAAGGTCAATTCCCCCCAATAGTTTGAGTATAAGCATGTTTATAGCCCTCAGAATGGGTTAAAAACGATATCTATGGTCAAAACACTCTCTTGTATTATCCCTGCGTATAATGAACATAAAACCCTTCCTACAATAATCCATACCCTTGCTTCTCTTTCATTACCTCGGATAGACATTGAATTACTCTTGATTGATGATGGAAGCACTGATGCTACTCCCCAGATTACCCGGGCACTACAACAGAACTATCCCCAGTTACGTGTCTATCGACATGCGGTCAATCAAGGAAAGGGGGCGAGTTTGCGAACAGGTATTGCTCATGCAAAGGGAGACTTTCTTTTGTTTCAAGATGCAGATTTAGAATATACTCCAAACGATATTCCTCGATTAGTTGCTTTTCTGATTGAAACAAATGGAGAGGTCGTGTATGGTTCACGATTTAATTCAGTGAATCACTTTAATTCTTTTTTACAGTTTTTTGGTAATCGCTTCCTAACTTTTCTTACTAACCTCTTATATGGATCTCGACTTACCGATATGGAAACGGGATATAAATTACTTCGACGTTCTGCCTTGCGAGGCATTACCTTACGAGAGAAGGGATTTGGTATTGAACCTGAACTTACCGCGCAATTATTAGTGCATCATCGCCGTATCCTTGAATTTCCCATTTCTTATCGTGCACGTACCAAGGGTAAAAAACTGCATTATCTTCGCGATGGATTACGCGCAGTCTGGATCCTATTTTTAGGGAGAATAAAAGGGAGAAAACGTATAAAATAAAATTGCTTCTTTCTTAAACATGGTCCTCATAACATTTCTTATGCCTACACTTAATGAAGAAGAAAGTATTGAAGCAACTATTCGTACAATTCCTCTTCGAAAACTACAACAAGCTGGATATCGTGTTGAAGTTTTGGTTGTAGATGGAGGGAGCACCGATAAAACAGTTACCTTGGCACAAAAAGCAGGGGCGCGTGTTATTAAAAGTGAACGAGGATATGGAAAACAATATCAGTTTGGATTAAAACGGGCTAAAGGAGAAATTATCATCACGGGCGATTCTGATGGAACGTATCCGTTTGAAGATGCCCTAAGGTATATTAAGATATTTGAAACTCGAAACTTTGATTTTGTAACTATTAATCGTTTTGCACATCTTGAAAAAAATGCCATGTCTCCCCTTACACAAATTGGAAACTTGGGGCTTACTTTTTGGACTTTTTTATTGTTTGGCCTTCCTATTCGAGATTCCCAAAGTGGGATGTGGATTATCCGTAAAACTATTCTTAAACAAATTCTTGGTCACTCATCAGGCATGTCTTTTAGTCAAGAGCTTAAAATTAATGCATTTCGGCGAGTAAGAAGTGCTGAACTACCCGGAAGATATAAAATTAGATTGGGAGAAACAAAACTTCTCAAGTGGAAGGATGGTTGGGGAAATTTAAAGCACTTATTTAGCATGCGAATAAAGAGCAATAGATAGTTTTTTATACCCCTTCTTTGGGCATTTTGTATGTCTAAACAAATAGTCATTACTGGAGGAGCAGGATTCATAGGAAGCCACTTTGTTGAACGCACTCTCTCCGATTTATCTTTAGGTCGTCCTTTAGTTATTGATGCACTCACTTATGCTGGAAATAGAGCAAATCTTCCTGGACAACCTAAGGATTACGATTTTTTTCAAGGAGATATTACTGATTTTGATACTATGATTAAATTGATACAGCCAGGAGATACAATTGTTCATCTTGCTGCTGAATCTCATGTAGATCGTTCAATAACGGGACCACTCGTTTTTACAAAAACCAATACACTTGGCACACATACGCTTCTTGAAGTTGCTCGTCAGAAAAAAGCAGGACGATTTCTTTTTGTTTCTACTGATGAAGTATATGGCTCTTTAGGACCAAACGATTCACCATCCATAGAAACTTCCCCTTTTTGTCCTCGATCTCCTTATAGTGCAAGTAAAGCAGCTGCAGACCATCTCGTACAAGCATATCATGAAACATTTGGTATTGATACAGTGATTACTCGTGGTTCCAATACTTATGGTCCTCGTCAATACCCTGAAAAACTTATTCCTCTTTTCTGCAAAAGATTATCCGAGGGGAAAAAAGTTCCAGTATATGGGGAAGGAACAAATATTCGAGATTGGTTACATGTCAAAGATCATGTTGAGGGAATCTTTGCTGTTCTTACTCAAGGTCAGTCAGGTCAAGCATATAATATTGGAGGAGGAAATGAAATGAGAAATATTGATCTTACTCGGTTAATTCTTGCTCATTTTGGTAGAGGAGATGAAAGTATGGCATTTGTAGAAGATAGAAAAGGACACGATTTTAGATATTCTTTAGATTGTTCTAAAGCTAAAGCACTTGGTTGGAAACCAAAAATTCCATTTAACGAAGGACTTACACAAACTTTAGATTGGTATCGACAAAGAGAGGTACACCCATGAGTCTTGATCGTCCTTTAATCTTGGGAAAAGGATATGTTTCATCTTTTTTCAAAGCCAAACTTCCTCAAGCAATACATCATCAGGAAAAAATTAGATCTTTGCAAGATGCTCAAGAGCTCTGTTCGTCTTTTCAACCAACCCATATTATAAACTGCGCAGGAATTACTGGAAAACCGAATGTTGATTGGTGTGAAAGCCATGCTTCTGAAACCTATTTTGGGAACGTTATTCTTCCTTTGTTCCTTGCCTCAGTAACTACCAAGCAAGGAATTCATTTAACTCATGTTGGAAGTGGTTGTATTTATGAAGGAAATAACAACGGACAAGGGTTTAGTGAAGAAGATGCTCCGAATTTTTCAGGAAGTCTATATAGCCGAAGTAAAGCCGTTGCTGAACGAGTACTCCAAGATTTCCCTGTGCTTCAGGTTCGTTTACGTATGCCTCTTGATTCAGTACCTCATCCAAGAAATTTGCTTACCAAGCTTTTGAATTATGCTGAACAAGGAAATCCTATAGTTTCTGCTTTAAATTCAATTAGTTATTTACCTGATTTTACTCATGCAACACTTGCACTGATGGATCGAGGAAAGACTGGGATTTACAATATCGTTAATCCTGGTGCGATTACTCATGAAGAATTGCTTAACGCTTATTTTTCTCAATTTGGTCTGCCCCCATCCCCTATTCGTTTTATCTCCCCCGGAGACTTGGATAAGTTGACTGCTGCCCGTCGTTCAAACTGCGTACTTTCAGATGATAAACTTGCACAAGAGATTGGAAGTAGGCTTCCAAATCTAAAAGAAAATTTAGTTCAAATAATTACAGAATATGGTGCCCACCAGAGGAAAGTTCAATGAAGGGAATCATTTTAGCAGGAGGAGCAGGAAGCAGATTGTACCCGCTTACCCTCGTTGCAAGTAAACAACTTCAACCCGTGTATGATAAACCGATGGTTTATTATCCCCTTTCAACTCTTTTAGAACAAGGCGTAGCCGACATTGCTTTAATTTCAACTCCCCAGGATTTACCAAGATTTAAGCAATTATTAGGTTCAGGAGAGCGTTTTGGAGTTACTTTTACTTATATTGAACAACCTAAGCCTGAAGGTATCGCTCAAGCATTTATCCTTGCTGAACAATTTATTGATAATGAGCCTGTTTCTCTTATTTTAGGAGATAATTTGTTTAGTGGTGGAGAGTCGACTATTCGTGCAGCTTATCAAACGTTTAAAGGAGGGGCACGCCTTTTTGCATATCCTGTTGATGATGCACAACGATACGGAGTACTTTCTTTTGAACCTGATGGAAAGTTATCAAAAATTGTGGAAAAACCCAGTATTCCCCCAAGTAGATATGCTGTTCCCGGCCTTTACCTCTATGATTCTTCAGTAGTTCAACGTGCTAAAGCTCTTCAACCTTCTAAGCGAGGAGAACTTGAGATAACCGATTTAAACAATACCTATATAACTGAAGGTCTTGCTCAAGTTCTATTCTTTGAAAGAGGTTTTGCATGGCTTGATGCTGGAACAAGTACCAGTTTACATGACGCTTCAGCATATGTTCAAACAATAGAACGAAGACAAGGGATAAAATTAGGTTGCCCAGAAGAAGCAGCCTTTAGAGCAGGCCTTCTTTCTACTGAAAAATTTAGCCAAGAACTAGAAAAAATTCCCCGTTCTGAATATCGTGATTATCTTGAGCGAATCCTTCTTCACCACCCTAAAAGAACTTAAAAACTGCGCTTTCTTTTGAAGAAGATGGTTTTAAAAAAATATATGGTCTTGGTGGTAGCATATAACGCTCAATCGACCATAATTGATCTTTTACATCGAATCCCTCAAAAAGTTTGGGAAACCGCTGAAGAAATTGTAATTGCAGACGATGCTTCTCGAGATAATACTACTTCAGTTGCTTATGATTATAAAAAAGCCCATCATCGAAAACAATTGACCATTATCAAACATAAAGTAAACAAAGGATATGGGGGAAATCAAAAATGGGGTTATACTTATGCTATACGAAAAGGATATGATGCTGTAGTAATGGTTCATGGAGATGCCCAATACCCTCCTGAACAGATTCTTCAACTTGTCTCCCCTATTTTAAAAGGAAAAAAGGACTTTGTCTTTGGTTCTCGTATGACTGGAAACCCATTACGTGGGGGCATGCCCCTCTATAAATACTTAGGGAATATTTTTCTAACGACTCTTGAAAATCTTATTCTAAATACAAATTTAAGCGAATTCCATTCAGGTTTTCGAGCATACTCGACAAAGGCATTACAAAAAATACCGCTCCCTTTAACTTCAAATGTTTTTCATTTTGATTCAGAAATAATTATCCAATTAGTTGTTATACACGCGCGATTTGGCGAAATAACAATTCCCACAAAATATGGTAATGAGAAATCTCATGTCAAAGTCATCCCTTATGGTTTAAATATTCTTAAGGAACTTTTTCTTTATCTAGTTACTAAATATCGAATATATACTGTTGAAAAATACCTCCCTCTGGAGGAAATCTCCCCTTGAAATTTATAGATTCATTCGTTAATTCTTTTTTTTTATTACTATTCGATAAAAATAAGAAAATTCAAAGAATATTATTTTTATTAGTGATTATTGGTTTTATCTTAAGATTAATTGCTGCAATAAATTTAGATGCATTTGCCGATGATATGATTTATGCTTCACAGAGTGCAGGAATACTTGATTCAGGATATCTTTCAACACACTCTAACCCTCCCCTCTATTTCTATTTCACAGATATTTTTTACTCAATATTAGGTTATTCCCCTTTGGTTTCACGCATCGCTCCCCTTATTTTTGGTACATTTTTAATTATTTTAGTGTTCCTTTTGATGAAAGAGTTTTTTGATGAACGTTTAGCGTTAGCTTCTGCATTTTTTGTAACATTCTCGAATTTCTTGATACGAATGACTTTTTCTGAACAGACATTGGTTCTTCTTTTCTTTTGCTTCAGTGGAATTTACTTTAGCTTAACTTACCTTAAAAAGAAAACTTTTGCCCCTTTAATATTTGCAGCCATTTCTTTTGGACTAGGACTTCTTACTAAATATAACGCCCCCTTTTTTATTTTTGCTTTTATTATTTATATTTTTCTTTTCTTTAAAAAAGAAACATATAAAGAAATTCCTAAAAAACAAATTTTTACTTTTATTGCGCTCTTAGCTCTTTTTGCTCTCCCAATTATTCTTTTCAATATATTTATTTATAATCAAAATCAAATTGTTGATGTTTATGTAAGTAGAGTTATTCCTGTTGAAAAGGCTCAAATATTATTTAGTGGTCTTGCTGGTCAAGATCAGAGTTTCTTTGATAATCTTTTAAATCCTGCCATGTACTCAAATTATTCCCTTGTTTGGCATACCGATTTTCTACTCTGTTTGATGGGACTCGTAGGCGTTTTACTTGCATTCATTAAGAAAGAGAATAAATTTCTGCTCCTTTTTATTTGTCTTCTTATTATTCCTTTTTTTCTCCAATCAGGAGGAAGTGCATTACAAAAGCATTTTGCCTTTATGCATCTTCTTTTTGCTCTCCCCGCCGGATATGCTCTTTCAACATTTTTGAAAAAAATAAGCTCATTCAAATATTATAAAATTTTTACCTTTTTCTTTTTCTTATTTTTGCTTATTTTATTGTCCTTCAATTTAGGAGTTAGAGAAGGAACGCCTGAAAATCTTTTTCAAAAGAGTGCAACAAGCCAATTAAAAGAGTTTATTTCTGAAACAGTTAAAGATAAGGACCTACTTATTTTTGATAATCGTATTTATACCTCAAAAATATTTTGGTTTGCTATTCCTCACCATTTCACTACTATTGATCAATTTAACCAAATTTATGGATTAAATAAAAATCCTAGCTCTTCACCACTTTTAACAAAAGTACACTTTATTGAATGTATGATTGATGATTGCGGTTGGGGTTGGATTCATGAAAATAAAGAATTTAATCAAAGTATTGAAAACCTTTTCTCAAATATTCGAGTAGAAGACCCTTTCCCTAAGATAATCAAATCTAGAGAAGCAGTTACTCATGAATTTAAATCTCCAGGTACTGAACGAGAGGTTTATAGAATTTATACTTTGACTTTGCCAATTGAACAGAGAGTTTATTCTCAAATTGATAAATCAAATAAGTTCTATTTTGTTTCTTATTTATATCTAAATGAAGAAGATTCTCCTTTTCATTATTCTAATTCTGGATTTCTCAAGCAGATTGAACTCTTTGGACTTTATTTTCTTTATTTAAGTCTTTTATTGCCTTTCTATCTCCTATACTTACTCTTAAAAGAAACGTTCTTTACTGAAAACAAATAATTTTTAAAGCTTCGAAAAATAAATAGTGCGTGTATCTCCCCCATAAAATTTATCGAGTTCTTGAAAAAAATAGTTCCCTTTTATGCATTGATTTATTTATTGTTGATTCAGTTAAGCAACCAAAAAAATTATTAGCAATCAAGCGAGCTCAAGAACCAGGAAAAGGATTATGGTTCCAACCGGGGGGAAGAATTTACAAAAATGAATCCATCTCACAAGCAGCAATTCGGAAAGCAAAAGAAGAACTAGGGGTTGATGTTACTCTTGGTCCTTTTATTGGAACATATCGAAATTTCTTCATGCCGGGCCATCGTCAGAACCCTTCTGGAACAGATGCTTTAAAATATAAAACTTATTCATTTAACTTTAAATTTTATCGATATAAAAGAATAAATAACCTTAAATAGTGTGTAAGAAGGAGAGATTCATGAAGAAAATTGCAGTTACCGGAGCAGGAGGATTTATAGGCCACCACCTAGTTAGAGCATTAAAAAAAAGAGGTATGTGGGTTAGAGGGTTAGATATAAAGAAACCTCTTTTTAGTGATTCTGAAGCAGATGAATTTTGGTTTGTTGATTTGAGAAATAGGGAGGTTGCTCTCAAAATATTTGAAGACATCGATGAAATTTATGCTTTGGGCTCCGATGTTGGAGGTGTTGGACACCTATCAAGATGGAATTATGAGATTATTAAAAATAATCTTGAAATAGATACAAATACTTTTCAGGGAGCATTGAAAAGTAAAGGGAAAAAAATATTATATGTTAGTTCTGCTTGCGTTTATCCCCTCCATAGACAAGATTCTGATAAAATTCAACCACTTAAAGAAGAAGAAGCTATTCCGGCTAACCCTGAAGGAGCCTATGGTTGGGAAAAATTGATTTCTGAACAAATGTTAACTCATGCCTCTAAAGATGCTGGATGCGAGGTAAGAATTGCTAGATTTCAGAACATCTATGGTCCAGAAGAGATATTTGATGGGGGTAGAGAGAAAGTTATCGGGGCATTATGTAGAAAAGTTGCAATGGCGGAATTGAATGATGAAGTTGAAATTTGGGGAGATGGTCAACAAAGAAGAAGTTTTTGTTATGTTGAAGATGCTGTTGAAGGACTGATAGAGTTAATGAATAGCAATTATTCTGAACCTTTAAATTTAAGTGATGATGGGGATATAAGTATAGGAGAAGTTTTTAATTTTCTCAATATTTTGTCTGGTAAAAACCTTAAATTAAAAAATATTCCTGGCCCAACAGGAGTTAAAGGTAGACAGTCAGACAATGAAAAAAGAAAAGCTATCTTAAAATGGGCTCCTAAAACCGATCTTAAATCTGGACTTGCAAAAACCTACTTTTGGGTTGATGCAACCATAAAATCAAAGAAATATGCTCAAAAATAAAAAAATATTGTTTGCCACTTGGAGTTCAAAAAATAAAAACTGGCATGCCTATCAAATGTGGGACTCACCTTTAAGAAAAATGTTTGGTGAAGTGATTGTTTTTGATCCACAAGAAGAAATTGCAAATAAAGGAAAAGATCAGATGAATCAAACATTTCTTAAATTATTAGAAAAGGAAAAGCCAGATTATGTTTTTATGTGGATAATGTTCGAGGAATTTTATCTTGAAACATTAGAAAAAATGAGGGCGATATGTCCAAAAACTAAATTTATTGAATTTACCGGTGATGATGATATAAAGTTTGAAGATCATACATTCCAATTATTTCCCTTCTTTGATTATTTCTTTATTACTCAATTACAATATGAAAAATGGTATAAAAAAGCTACAAAGAAAACCTTTTTTATGTGTGGTGCAAACACTCATGAGTTTAAGCCTATAAAAACTAGTAAAAAATATGATGTAAGTTTTGTTGGAACGCCAAAAAGTGATCGAGCAGAAATAATGCGATTTTTAATGAATAATGGGATAAAAATAAGAGTTTGCGGGGCAGGATGGGAAAAATATCCTGAATTTAATGAAGTCTATGGTGGAAAAATACCAACTGAAGATTTTACTAAACTAATTAATGAGACCAGAATCAACCTTTGTTTATCTAAAAATTATTTTGGTGGGCCTCATTTATTGGAAAGATTTTTTGAAATTAATGCCTGTAAATCCTTTGTTTTAACTGAATATTGCGATGGATACTATACCCATTTTAAAGAAAATGAAGATATTGTCAGTTTTAAATCTAAAAAGGAGTTGTTAGAAAAAGTAAAATATTATCTTAAAAATGAAAAAGAAAGAGAAAAAATTGCAAAGAAAGCCTATAATAAAACCATAAAATCTTTTTCGAGTGAACTCTTGTTAAAGAATGCTTTTAAGATAATTGAAAAAGATAAAGAGAATACGATTAAAAAACAAAATTTTGGAAAAATACTTTATTTAAAAGAAAATGAAATTTATGAATCTCTAGAAAATATGAAAAAGAAAGTTCTTGGATATGATTGTATTTGTTTCTCTAGTGAAAAATATAATATCTTGCCTTACAAAGATAAAATGCAATACTCTGCCCTTGATTTCTTTAATAAATCTATATGTGTTGCTGATGTATATAACTATTCAAGTTTAATAGGGAATTATTCTTTTATATGCTCTCGAGGAGTACAAGAATATTTTGGCGATAAGATACTAAATAAATTAGTAAAACTCCCTCAATTAATGATCAAAAAAGATTATTTTATTAAGAATATCGAACAAATTAGAAATTTTGCTAAACTCAAATCCAATATTTTAAATCTTGATAATAGTACCTTTATATCTATCCCATTACTAATTTCAAAAAGAAAGGATTTTGTTCCCATGCAGAATAAAGATCATCTTTATTTCCCTTTATTTGAATCTGAATTACTTATGCTAAAGAATAATAATAAAATTACCAAAAATACATATATTTTAAAGTTACTTTTATTTTCTGCTCTTTATAATAGAGAGGTTCTAAAATATTTGATGACAAATACTTTAAAGAAGAGTAAAAATGATAAAATGATCAAATGTGCAAATTATTTATCTAAATTAATTTTTTAAGGCTGCATTCTTACCATCTTAAAATATCCTTTAACCAATATTCTTTTTCCCTTTACGTTCTTTTATCTTAAATGTTTGCTTTGCAAAGTAGGTCGTAACTGTCTTTTTATTAGTAATATCTAATTCTGCATGTGATGGCGTAAAAGTTGATAATTTTGTAAAAGGGGATTATTGAGCAATACCTTCCCTAATTTACCCGAAGCTCCCGTTATGAGTATTTTTCTTTTCATGGTGCTCTCTTTCTTTGCAAACCCCCTATTTATAAATATGTTCTACTTAAGAGAGAGATGGTTCAAAAACAAGATATAATTACAGGAAGAGCTTCTTGGTTACAACAGAGTATTAATGTTATTCCAAAATCTTGGCGATTGCGCCTTAACCCTCGTCGTTATGCGATTGAAACCTTTGTTAGACAGAGCGCTTTGAAAATAAAACCCTCTTCCTTACTACTTGATGCTGGTGCAGGCCCTTGTCCCTATAAACCTTTTTTCGCTCACTGTACTTATCGAGCAACAGATTTTACTGATCCCCATCATCTTATGGACTTTACTTGTGATTTACAATCTATCCCTCAAAAAACAAACACTTATGATGCTATTCTTTCAACTGAAGTTTTGGAACATGTTTCTGACCCCCTTGCAGTTTTAAAAGAAAAACGTCGAATTCTTAAAAAAGGAGGGGTATTGTATCTTACTACCCCGCAGTCCTGGATGATGCATCAAAAACCGCACAACTATTTTTATTTTACCTATTTTGGGCTTAAACACCTTCTCAAAGAAGCAGGTTTCACTCATTTTGTGATTAAGCCCAGGGGGGGATATTTTTGGAATCTTGCAGATACGCTTCGTTTTAACTCTTTGAGACAACAGTATCGCAACAATACCTTTCTTTATTGCATTCTTACCATCTTAGAATATCCTTTAACGAATATTCTCTTTCCTTTTATGCTCTTTCATCTTGATTGGATTGATCAACAAAGAGACTGGACTATGGGTTGGACAGTAACAGCAATAAAATAACTTTAATTTCGTACTGCCTTTACTTTTTCGAAAAATCTTTTTTTAATTGATAATAATACTGCATAATCTTGTGTATCAAAAGTTTTTAGAAACATAAGCAAGCCTACATATAAAACCCCTCCAAAAACAAGCAGGAGTATTAAGGTACCCAGATTAATTGAAATATAGGTACCAATCCATTTCAAAAAGAGGATATAACTTAAAGCACTAAAAATAACTTTTATCAATACCGTTTTAGCAATTGGTGAAGTAGCGATTGTTTTTCTTACCTGAATAAAAAGAATTCCTAGAAAAACTAACCAGGTAATCGCTGTACCTTGAGCTACGCCCAGAATTCCCCATTTTTCTACTAACAGTATGTTGAGCACTAGATTAAGAATAACCATTGCTGTAACATTATAAGCGAGCAATTTTGTCTTACCTTGAGCTGTTAAGAGCGTGCTTAAGCCATTCGTCAATGAACCGAGTAATCCCCCAAATGCAAGAATTTTGATACTCTCTTCTGCTCCACTATAGGCTGGTCCAAAAAGAAGATTAATGAAAACACCTGGAAAAGTATACAAGGCGATTGCCAGGGGAACATTTCCAATTAATACCCATTTGTTAACTCTCCTTACTAAATATTGAATATCAGACATTTTTCCCTTTGCAAAATAATTGCTTAAAAGTGGAAGGAACAATTGCATAAATAATTCTGGAAGAATGCCTAAAAGCGCAATAAGAGTAATTGCAACAGAGTACATCCCCACTTGTTCAGGACTCAAAAAATGCCCTACAACTAATGAATCGGTCCAAAAAAGCATACTAAAAATAATGCCCGTATAAAGGAGAGGTAAAGAATAATAGAAAACTTCTTTTCTTAGTTTTTCTTGTTTTGCACTTTTTGAAAAAGTTAAAGTTGAATATTTTCTTCTAATATTATAGGTAAATTTCCAACCGAGAAAAGTAAGAATAAAAGCGGTTAGAACATGACTTAAAGGAAGTGCAAAGGATGCTTTAAAAAACAATAAGGCAGTACATAATAGAAGCACCTTTAGAATTCCTTGTGTTGCATTACTTACAAAGGTATATTTTTTAATATCTTCATGGCCCCTCAACAAAGCAAGATAAAACCCGCTTAGAACTGTAAAGGGTATGCTTATTGCGGTGATCTGTAACATATAGGTTAGAAGTTGATTTTTTTGAAAAAAAGAAGCGATAAATTCTGCTCCAAAAAATATGCCTAAACAAATAAAAAAACTCATGAAAAGTATTTTTCTTTCAACATCGTTTATTATAGTGCCCATTGAGGCATTATTTTTCTTTCCTCGTAAAAAACTAATATATCTGACAATGCCTTCACTGAGGCCTAACGAACTCAAAGTTATTCCAATCCCTATGAGAACCAGAGTCAATGAAAAAGTCCCAAATTCTTCAGGAGTGGCATATCGAGCAATAGCGATTTTATAAAAATAACCAGCAATTTTTGCAAGTAAAATGCTTAGGAATACAACAATTGAGCTCTTTGCTAAACGAGAAAGTGCTTCCTCCCTAGATTCTAATAAACCCATATCATTCTATATTAAATTGCCTTAAAATACTTAAGTAACCTTCTTTCTTTAGTTTTTGTAGAGAGGAACAAGATTTCCCCGTCTAATTTCAGCAAGATTTCTTATTGTATATATAAGTGATTTGATAAATAATTTTAATTTGAGCCATTCCACAATTCTTCTTTTTTTAAGAATAAGTAGCGCTCTAAGAATAGTAATACCTGTTAAACACCAAATAAAAATTGTTTTTTCTTTTATATTGCTATTAAAATTTTTATAATTAAAATAAAAATGATTTATTTGATTCATATACGCTAACTTCTCAGTGGGCATTCTTTCAGCTAATGAGGCCCTATGAACAAGTTTAGCCTTGGGTGTTAAAATAAGACTTCCAGGATATTTTTTATTTATGCGATAAGTAAAATCAAAATCTTCTCCCAAAGCATAACGTGTTAATTTCTCATCGAAATAAAATTCTTTGCAAATTTCTTTTTTAAAAACCATATTAAAACCTGAAAGCCATTGTGTATCTATTATTTTAGTAAGAGTGTGTGGATAAGTTGCACCATATGCTGAAAGTACACGCATCTTATTTTCTTCAAAACACTCTATTCGAAAAATTCGCTTAATAACGTTCTCAAATAAATTGACCTTTTTTAATTCACGTGGTAGAAAATAACCGCTTACTCCTTTCGTTAAATTATTTTTGTTGAACACATCCAAAATATTTTCAAAATAGGCTTTATCAAGCGTGACATCATCATCTAAGAAACAAATTAATTTTGTTTCCTTTGAAACTTTTTCTACTCCAAGATTTCTAGCCTTTGTTAATGAAGGAATTTTTGCTCGAATACATTTTATTTTCTTATTTTTGAGAGAATCAATTAATATGCTTGTTTTATTATCCTTACTTTGATCGATAATTAAAATCTCATTAAGTTCCGCCCAATTTTCTTTAAAGGATAGAAGTGTCTCTTTTAGATCTTCTGAGCGATTATATGTGGGTATAATTACTGAAAGATGTTTAAGAAAATACATACTTATTTATTTTACAACCTCTAAATCAAAATATAAACTTACTGCTGGAAAAAGAAAAGAAAAGAAAAAATAATATATTTTTTGATTGGTCTCAGAAAAATTTACAATGTAATTTAAAAACTTTAGATATTTATGGAAAAATATTCTTCTTTCTTTAATTATGAACCTGGCCTTCGAATAATAATTAAGCCCATCATTTTCCCTAAAGTAATTAAAAGTGAGAAAAGTGTATACTGATTTATGTGTTGGATCAGTAAAAGCCCAAATACTTGGATAGATAGGTACTTTTACAATAATTCGTCCATTTGGCTTGGTTATCCTCCACAATTCTTCAATAGGTTTAATTATTTCTGAAAGATGTTCTAAAATATTATCACAAAAAACCTCATCAAATTCATTATTTTTGAAAGGCCAAGGATATTTTTCAAGATTATGTACTTTGTCTACCCCTGGAAGTGAGACACTATCTACATTTACATATCCTTTTTTGATAACTTTACCACACCCTAAATTGAGTTTTTTCATATTTACAGGGTTTGTTTTCCCCTTATAAAACCTTCCCAAAAACCTAAAAAATATTTATAATGTACGATTGATGAAATTGCAATAAAATAAAAACTAAGCTCTTTTGCTTTTTTATAAGGGAAAGAAACAAGTAAAGGAATAATTCCAATTAAGGGTATTGCTTTAATTAAGCCTTTGTGCCATCCTGGCATTTTTGTGCCATATATTCTTACAAGCGTTCCGAATCCATTAGCATATTGGCGCTCTTTATTGAGCCGAGAAAAGCCAGTAGTTTTATGAAGATGAATCACAGTGGCTTCAGGATAAGCGATAATACCTTTATTCTTTAATTTAATATATAAATCAAAATCTTCTCCTGCAGTTCTAAAATTTTTTTCATCAAAAAAACCAACTTCCTTTAAAACGCTTCTTTTATAGGCACAACCCTTTTCATCAAGCAATGGTTGAATAACCCCTAGTTCTTTTAAAGTGAGTGCTTGTGCAATCTTATCGAATGATTCCCAAAGAGAAATAGGAAGCTCAACTTTAGAAACTGTTGCAATTATTCTCTTTTCTTTAAAAGGTTTCACTAGATTTTCAAGCCAAAATTTACCTTGAGGAATACAATCTTGATGAAGTGAAACGACTATTTCGTTTTTTGCCTTTCTAAAACCTGTATTCATTGATTCCGCAAGTCCTTTTCCAATATTTATTTGAATTATCTCACTTTTTCCTTTATAAGATTGATTCTTTAATTCGACTAAAATTTTTTTTAAGATCTCTTTATCTGGATTATGAACGGGAATTATTATTGAAACGCCCATGAACTTTTTACCCTTTCTCCTTTATCTCTTTTGAGTTAATGCCCCAATCAAACTTAGTCATATATTCTAGAATACATGTTCTCCAATCTCTAGTGATATTAATATTAAATAATTTTAGTTTATAATTTAATAAATGTTCTGATCTTGGTCGAGGAGCAAAATAATCTTCTCTGATAAATTTCTTCAAATTTACAGTTTTAACTTTATGAATTTTAATTTTTTTGCAATTTAAACCGGTTAAGATTACTTTTGCTACATCAAATCTACTTCCCCCGCCCTCACATACTGAATTATAAGTCCCATAAGGGCAAGTAGTGACTACTTTTTCAATAACCTTTGCAAAGTCATAAGTATATGTGGGGGTCCCCATTTTATCATTAACAACATAAAGTTCCTTTTTTCCATTTTTTAATTGATTTATAATTTTATTAATAAATTTTTTATCTTTTCTTGGACCTCCCCCCATCATCCATCCTTGTCTAAATAACCAATAATCATTTAAAATTTCTTTTATGCTAGTCTCTCCTGCATATTTTGATCGCCCATACACATTAATTGGGTCGCCTATTTCAAAATCATCGTACTCTTTCTTTTGTCCATTAAAAATACCTGCTGTAGAAATATGAACTAAGGGGATCGCTTGTTTTTTGCAGATTCTTGCTAAATTTTCAACCCCTAAAGTATTCACTTTGAAAGCATGAAGAGGATTTTTTTCGCAATATTCTAGATCTGTAAGTGCTGCTAAATTAATAATAAGTTGAGGACTTATTTGAGAAACAAGTTCTCTTACTTTTTTAAAGTCAGTTATATCTAAATAATGTAACCAAGACTCATTTAAATCGATATCCGTAGCATATACTTTTGCAAATTTCTTAAAATGACCAAATACCGCTTCCCCTAACATTCCACCACATCCAAGGATTAAAATTTTTTTATCTCTTAATTCCATAGGCCTAAGAATTAGCCATTCTCTTTAAACATTGTGCTTTTCCTATATTTTATATACTCTTTTCTTTTTAGATCGATTATGAAAATCCTGGAATTAACGACTTTTAGTGCTGGAGGATGTGGAGTATGGAGACGAGTACAACAAGAAGCTACCCTTCTTGCTTCACGAGGACACCAGGTAACTGTATTCTCAACGAATAGGGTTAAAGGAGAACCGGGCACTGCAGAGGAAGAAGAAAAACAGGGTAAAGTAGTTATCAAACGATTCCCTGCTTGGAAATTAGGAGGTGAGAGTTATATGCATTGGAACTGTCTTTCAGACATACTTACTCTTAAACCTGATGTGATTATTGCTCATTCCTATCGACATACCCATACTCATATCGCTTTACAAGCAAAAAAGAAACTTGGGTGTAAAGTCTTTCTAGTAACACATGCCCCTTTTGGAAGAGAGAACTCACGGGGACTTTTTGGAAATCTTGCCGTCTCATTCTATGATACCTTCCGCGGTCCTCAAAAACTCAAACAATTTGATGGTATCTTTACCATTGCCCATTGGGAAGAACCCTATTTAGAAAAACTAGGAGTACCGAAAGAAAAACTGACATATCTCCCGAATGGCATTGACACTGCATTCTTTAGTAAAACAAAAACGGGCTCAGGTAACGATGCCTTGCTTTTCTTGGGAAGAATTGCCCCTATCAAACAGATTGAAACGGTTCTTGAAGCACTTAGTTCATTGCCCCTATCAAAGCGTATTCCCTTTACGATTGTCGGCCCGGGTGAACTAAGTTATACTACTCACTTACGTTCCCTTATTAGTAAACTTGGACTTAGCGATATGGTAACATTGACTGATACTTCATACACCGCTACAGAGGCGCGCACTTGGTTAGATAGTCATCGTTATTTTATCCTTCCGAGTAAAAGTGAAGGAATGCCTCAAGCACTTGTGGAAGCGATGGCTCGTGGTCGAGTGGTAATTGGAAGCAATAATTCGGGAAATACGGAACTTATACAGTCTGAACAAAATGGTTTTCTTTATACTAATGGAGATACTCTTGCACTTGCGAGCCTCTTAACTACCCTCCCTCTTTCATCTTCTGCTTGTGAGAAACTTGGATCAAAGGCATATCGTACTGCACGAGGATTTGTTTGGGAAACGATTATTGATAAAATGGAGCGAATTTTATGAAAACACTTATCATTAACATTGGTCCTCCAGGTGATGTTTTACGAACGACCGTCCTCCTTTCAGCTCTAGATGGAGAAATTGATTGGTTGACGAGTAGCAAATGTAAAGAAGTTTTACTTTCAAAAAAAATTAAAACTATTTATTTTATAGACTCGCCCCCCTCTATTGAAAATCTTATAAAAGATAAGTATGACGTAGTGATTAGTTTAAATGAAGAAGAAAAAGCAATGAAGATTTTACCTTTAATTAAACATACTAAACTTATTGGAGTTTATCCTGAAAAAATGAAAGTTTTTTACACACCTGAAAGTGCTCCTTGGTTTGACATGTCCTTAGTGAGCACCTTCGGAAAACAAAAAGCCGATGAACTGAAAATGAACAATAAAAAAACACTGCAAGAAATGCTTTTAACAATGGTTAATAAAAAATGGATAAATCAAACTTACGATTTGGGAATAAAACCTTCTAAAAAACTAACTGGAAAAGTTGGAATGATTAATGTGGCAACAGGGCTTTGGCCAAATAAAAATTGGGCCGGATATGAGCAATTAGCTGAACAATTAAAACAAGAAGGAATAATTGTTAATTTTCTTGGGATTAAACCCACAATAACTGAACATATTCACGATATTAATCAATGTGACCTTATTGTCTGTGGAGATACGCTTGGTCTTCATATCGCTCTTGCCCTTAAAAAAAAAGTTGTTGTTCTCTTTAATTGCACTTCTCCGTATGAAATTTATGATTATGGCTTAGCTATTAAAATAATTAGCCCGAAACTTAAAGAATATTTTTATAAAAAAGAATATTCTTTAGAAGCGACAACTGCAATTGACGTTGCAACGGTTTATCAAGCAGTTAAAAAACAATTAAAAACCCTTGGAAAAAAGAACAAAAATGATTGATATTATTATTACTTCCTTTAATGAACCAAAAACGATTGGTAACGCAATTAAAGCATTTCTTGCTCAAAAAATTGATGAACCTTTTAAAATAACAATTTCAGCACCTGATGAAGCAACTCTTGCGATTGCAAGAGCATACAAAAAGAAATATTCTCAAATAAGAATATTTAAAGATCCTGGAAAAGGAAAAAGCTATGCTCTTAACCAACTCCTCCCTTCTTTAAAAGGAAGAATCATTGTCCTTTCTGATGGTGACGTTTTTGTTGGTAAAAATACTCTTTCTTATTTACTTGCTCCCTTTCAAAATAAAGAAGTGGGTTGTGTAACTGGCCGCCCCGTTTCATTAGAGAGTAAAAAAACACTTCTTGGTTATTGGTCTCATCTTCTTTGTGACGCTGGAGCGCATGAAGCGAGATTGAAACGTTCTTTACAAGACAAATTCTTAGAATGCTCTGGTTATTATTGGGCATTTAGAAATAAAGTAATTTCTCATTTTCCAAAAGATGTTGCTGAAGATACAATCGTCCCCTATTTATTGAGAGATAGAGAATATAAGGTCAAATATGCCCCCGAAGCAAAAGTATATGTAAAATTTCCACAAACACTCAGTGATTTTATTAAACAAAAGAAAAGAACCGTTAAAAGTCATGAATCGCTCTCTAAATATTATGATTTATCTAAGCTTCCTCGAACTAAATCCTTTACTAATGAATTGCTTGAAGGGTATCGTGCCTTTGGTTATCCTAGGTCTATCAAAGAAATGGTCTATACGTTCCTTTTATTTCCTGTAAGATTATACATCTGGATAGACGCTTTCTTTCAAATACATATTGCTCATAAGGAATATCAGGATGCTTGGGAACGTGTCGAAAGCACTAAATAAAAATATAAAGCATTGACTGAAAGTATCTCTCCTGAACAAGTATTAAAGGCGATTTCAAAGGTAAACCATAAATAGGGTACCTTACGTACTGCATGTATGGTTGACCAAGAAATAGAGAATCGTAAAAAAGCAGTTACAACTTGGCTTCAAAATCCTTGGCACCTTGCATTAATAGCAATTATTTTGATTGCTGCAGGAATACGTATTTATTATTTTACTTTTACTGAAGGTCAAACCTATTGGTGGGATGAAGCAGAATATATGGCTACCGCCAAACATTGGGTTTTTGATGTTCCCTATGATGTTAATGAGCAAAGACCGCCCTTATTTCAGTTGCTAGCCTCCCTTTTCTTACTTGGAGGATTTTCTGAGCGATTCATTCTTTTCTTATTGGTTGTTTTACCCTCTATTGGGATTATTATTGCGAGTTATTTTTTTGGAAAAACCCTCTTTGATCGACGAGTTGGAGTGTTTGTTGCTTTTGGTATGACCTTTACCTGGTCCTATCTCTTTTGGAGTACTCGTTTTCAACCAGATTTCTTTTCTCTCCTTTTTCAAATTATAGGAATTACCTTCTTTTGGAAGACGATAACAACAAAACAAAATAAATATGGATTATTAACGGGCTTCTTTATTGCTCTTGCCTTTTACTTTAAAATTTCTACCCTTGTTGTTCCTTTAGGATTTGCTCTTTTCCTTTTTATTACTGAACAAAAGAAGACGTTTACTACTCCTGCTTATTATGCAATCGGAATTTCATTTATTGTTACCCTTATTCCTTTTTTCATTTGGCAATATGTTGCTTTTGGAAATCCAATCGCCTTTGCTCCGAGTTATGCTGACTCTGCTCAACAAGCAGAGCGTGATTGGGGATGGCAAGCACTTACCTATATTTACTCATTTGCTCAACCAGATGCTTCATTTTTGAAAGGACCCTTTGCAATTCTTGCTTTATTGGGTTGTTTTATCTTTTTAGGGCCCTTTTTACTTACCTGCGACAAATATTTTCTTTCTTCTGAACGTATCCCTCGTCCAGAACTCCTTATTCTTTCACTTATTGTCTGTACTGAACTTTTCTATATCTTTTGGACCCAAGGAACTATTGAAGATAGATGGATACTTATTATTGCCCCCCTTTTGTTTGTATTTAGTGCTTTAGGAGTTCTCTTTTTATATAAGGTCCTTACAAAGAAGAGTGCATTATTTGCCTTTCTCATTATTGCTCTTTTGTTAGGAGCATATGGTTATGCGCACCTTACGCATATGCATGCCCTTACTACCATTAAGAAAGACTCGTATGCTCCTGTAAAGGATATCTCTCTCTATCTTAAAGAAATTCTTGCACCTACCGAAAGCTGGATGACTGTATCCTATACGCAAGGAACTACTTATTCTGAGCGAAAAGTAATTACCTATGGGCCTATCAAAAACAGTACCGCTATGAATGAACTTGTTGAACGGGAACACCCTCGTTATCTTGTTGACTCTATTTTTGAACCTCGTCCTGCTTGGCTCGATTCATGGATTGCTGAACAAGGAACCAAGCTTTCTATAATAAAGGTCATTTTTGCAGATCAAACTCAAAAACAACCACTCCTTATTCTCTATAAATTTGAATAAAGAAGTATTTTTACGAACCTATAAAAACCACGTCCCTATTAAACCAGTATGTGCGGTATTACGGGATTTTCCTGGGCTGATAAGAAACTTTTGGCTCGAATGACTGATGCCCTTGCTCATCGAGGCCCAGACGACCAAGGAATGTATGTTGCAAAAAATGTTTCATTAGGGCATCGAAGACTGAGCATTATTGACACATCTTCTTTGGGTCATCAACCAATGTTTAATGAAGATAAGTCTATAGCGATAGTATTTAATGGAGAAATTTGGAATCATCGGGAATTACGTACAGAATTAACAAATCATACCTTTGTAAGCAATTCAGATACCGAAGTATTGATACATGGTTATGAAGAATGGGGTGTTGAGCTCTTTAAACGAATAGAAGGAATGTTTGCTTTGGCCTTATGGGACGTAAAAAAACAAGAATTATTACTTGCACGCGATGCCCGAGGAAAAAAACCCCTCTATTATACAAAAACCACCAAGGGGCTTGTTTTTGCTTCTGAGTTAAAGGCGTTCCTCCATTGTTCGTTCATTACTTTTGCTATTAACCATCAATCCCTTGTTGATTATATGGGGCTGCGATTTGTTCCTGGAACAAATACTATTTTTTCATCAATTTTTAAACTTGCCCCGGGATCTTACCTGCGTTATTCTAAAGGAAAACTTTCCCTTCAGACTTTTGCCCCGACTCTTTCATTTACCCCTGGAAAAAATAATTCTTCATCACAAGCTTTGACTTTAATTCATAAAGCTGTTGAAAAACGACTTATGTCTGACGTCCCGATAGGAGTTTTTCTTTCAGGAGGATTAGACTCAAGCACTCTGGTTGCTTCTGTTGCTCAAAGAGGTTTTAAAGTAAAAACATTTTCGGTTGGTTTTGGAGATATCACTGATGAAACAAGTTATGCACGACTTATCGCTAAGAAATATAAAACGGATCACCATGAAATTAAATTAACGAAAGATATTTTACATTATCTTCCGGAAGTAATATGGTATGGAGACGATCTTCTTGCTGATCCTGCTTGTCTTCCCACTTATCTACTTTGTAAAGAAGTGAGTAAAAAAGTACGAGTTGTTCTTTCAGGAGAAGGAGGAGATGAAGTTTTTGGGGGTTACCATACTTTTACTTATGCCCCCACTCTTTCGCGCTATTTTTACCTTCCAAAGATAGTTCGATCGGGAATTATTGCTCCTCTCTGTTCAACTTTTGCAGGAATTAGTCAGTATCCGCGTAAACAGATGCTCCACCTTACTAAGGAAATAAGTAAAGATGGGGATTTAACTCAAGCATATGAACGATTTTTTTATTTTCCATTTACTCAAGAGGAAAAAAAGAATTTATTCATACACTCTGGATCTTCTCTTGCTACCCCTCTTGTGACTGCAGTCCATAAAGAACATTCTCTACGTCAAGGAGCTCTCGCATATTATTTTAGTGAATGGCTTCCAAACGATTTATTAATGAAAGCAGATAAAATGGGAATGGCGCATGGTCTTGAAATCCGTACTCCTTTCTTAGATTCTGACCTTATCGATTATTTTTTACATACTCCCTTTTCTGCTCGCCATAATAGAGCTTTATTTAGAAAGGCGGTAACCCCTCTTCTCCCTCGAACCATCATGCAAAAACCAAAACAAGGATTTACGCTCCCTCTAAGTACCTGGTTTACCGATCAAAAACTAATTGTTTCATTATTGCCCTATTTTCACCAATTAAAAAAGAGAAAAATATTTTCAGAACAAGTAATTGATCAACTTCTTGTAAATCCTACTGCACATCGTGCTGACCATCAACTTTGGGTACTCCTTGTCTTTGAGCTCTGGGCAGAATTATATTTAGATAAAAAACCACTTAAGGAGGTCATACGAATATGGGACAAAAACCTCGCGTAAGTTTTATTTTAGGAATTTTAAACGCAGAACGTACTCTACGTGAATGTCTTTCGAGTATAGTAAGTCAGAAAACAATAACACCTTATGAGCTCATTATTGTTGATGGGGGATCAACAGACACCACTCTTTCGATTATTCAAGAATATAGAAAAAAATATGAACATATTCGTTTATATCATAATCCTTCTCGCCTTTCAGAAGGAAAGGGAATGAGTAAAGATATCGGCGTACAAAAAGCTCGAGGGGAGATTGTTATCTTTATTGATCACGATAATATTTTAATTGAACAAAATTGGCTTACTACTCTTCTCATTCCTTTTAGTGACCCAACGATTATGGCCTCACAATCGTTACTTGCTTCACGTAAAGGTGATTCTCTTTTTCTTACTTATGTGAACGAAATAGGAGTAGAAGACCCATTTGCAATCCCCTATTCACTCGTTGCTCAAGCGCAGCTCAATCCTGCACGTTTTAAACAGGAGAATACATGGTATACTTACACCATTTCTTCCGAATTCCCCTTGTTTGGAGGAGCAAATGGATGTGCATTTAGAAAAAAAGTTTTTGAACGTATTGGTGGCTATACTCGAGATGTAGATGTATTCGCTTCAATGGGTGAACAAGCAATGCGCGTGGCAATTGTTCCTCAAGCGCATGTTCACCATAAAACTTCTGCTTCATTTAGTTCATATCTTTATAAAAAAGGCACCTATTTTTATCGATTCATCTCACAAGAATATAAACATAAAAAATTTAATTGGATTCCTACAACTTTTTACGGAAAACTTTGGTTTGGAGGATATGTTTTTCTTAATCTTACCCTGTTCTGGCCAATTATGTGGAGTTTTTTTAGATTTTTCCAAAATCCACGACTTTTCTGGTTCTTACACCCCTTTTATCTTTTTATTATCACCTTGGAATATAGTTTCTTAAGCCTACTTAAATTTTCAAATTTGATAGCTTACTCATCTTTTCCGCGCAGAAAGTAATATATCCAATCCCGTACGATTAAATTTATGATACGTTTTGTTCGGACTTGTTATGAATGTTTGGAAAGGTCTTTGTCTTCTTAAAATAAATTTGTTCATTAAATGAATATATAAATTGCCTAAAAGAAAAATATTTTCTACAAGATTAAAATGTTCGATTTCGAATCCTGCTCTTTCTACTCTTTGTTTAATAAGTTCATTTGAATAATGACGCTCATGTTCAGCATATTTTACCGGATTAATATAATGGAGAAAATGATCATTAGGTACTCCAATAACCACTTTTCCCCCTTTCTTTAAAGATTTTGCAATCCATTGCAATGCTAATATGTCGTCCTTCAAATGTTCCAATACTTCAATAATAACAATGGTATCGAAATAATTTTCTTTTATTGGTTTTTGAGAAGTAATGTTATAATTAAGCAGTTTTGTTTTCTTAAGAAATTTTTGAGCGCCCTTTAATTTTTTCTCATCTATATCTATAGTAATGCATTCTTTAACCTTTCCCTCTATCGCCATTTCAATTTCGGGAATATTCGAAATACCTATATTTAGAATTTTTTCCCCTTTTTTAGGATTAATAAGATTAACAATATATTCAATACGGTTATTTGCAAATGGTTCTTTAATTTTTTCCTTCATTTGCTTTCTCCTTAAATGTTTTTTTAAAAAATGATTGTAGTTTCAGAAGATTATTTTTCTTTATTAATGGTTTTTTATTATAATTTTGGAGAAGTTTCGGAGTTATTTCTTGTATATCTAGAATCATTTTAATTCCTGTTTTTTCTTGTAATGCTTCTGCAAATTCAACTTGATGGTCATTGATATGTTCCTTAAATTTTTTTTGACGAGGTACTGTAATAATTGGTTTTTTCTGCGTTAACACAAACTCAAGAAGAGAAGTCGCAGAATGACAAATAACAAGTCTGGCCTTTTTATAATACGGTTCGAGAGTATCAGTAAAGGCAAAATGTTTTACATTTTTTGGAACGTAATTAGTAAACCCCGTCTGAATAATAATTTCTTCATCTATTTGAGGAGCAATTTCATCAATTTTTTTAATAAGACGATCAAATTGTCCTGGATGTGTTCCAATAGTCACAAATATCATAGAACACTTCCTTGAAATTCTGCTTTTTTTCCGTACTTTGCTTTCATGGTCTCGTGTTGTACAATAAACCTATCTACAAACCAATAACAAAATCGTGCTGACCAATTTGGAGTCTTAACTCGAATAAAAGTATCAATAAATATGGAATAAATACCTAATGAACGTGCAGCCATTACCGCTGGAATGGATAATTGAGCCCCATTAGTAACTAAACATTCAACCTTCTTTCTTATAAATAAAGTGCGAAGTTGAAAAAAACGTTTCAAATATTCAAAAGGATTGAAATTAAGCACATCTTTTGGATAAAAATAGGTTGCGTACTTTTTTTGAAAATAATGCTTGTATTCCCCTCTTTTTCCAGGCGATTCTGTAACAAATAAGATAGTGTGTCCTTTAAGAACAGAAGGAGTAAAAATAATTCCTGCTTGTCCTGCATGCCCCCCCTGAGAAGAAACAATTGCGATGTTCATGGTAAAGAGCTTATTTTTAGGATTATAAAGGTGTTTGTTTGAGCGTCGACCATAATGCAGTTATTGGTTTACGAAGTGAATGAAGAAAAGGTCGAAAGGGAGATTTTTGTAATCTTAATTGTATTACTGCAAAAAACATTTGAAAAGAAGTACGAATAATTTTTACCTTACTTCCTTCAATATCGAACCAAGTAGTAGGCACTTCGGTAATTATGTATCTTTTTAATTTACATTCATATAATAATTCGATATCGAATGCCCATTGAGTCATTTTAACTGAATCTGCGATGGTTTGTGCTGTTTTCCGTGTAAAAAGCTTTGCTCCACACTGCGTATCAGATTGAGGTAGATGCAACAATAACCTTACAAAGAGATTAAATGCTTTTCCTACAATTGCTCTTCTAAACGTTAGTTTTGGATGACAGTGTGACTGAGAAAGATACCTACTTGCTATACATCCATCAAAATTTCCTAAATGTATTCGTAAATCATCGAATGCCTGTGGTGAAGTCGCTAAATCTGCATCAACAAAACCAATAAGGTCTGTTTTTGATTTAA
The DNA here is from genome assembly GCA_016866955.1 of Candidatus Pacearchaeota archaeon. GTDB lineage: Archaea > Nanobdellota > Nanobdellia > Pacearchaeales > GW2011-AR1 > SICV01. The sequence continues at coordinate 70,262 of VGKT01000001.1, forward strand.
GAGCTTGCTTAAACCCTTCAATGACTGCATATCCTTTGCCACCCTTTATAAGATTGATATAAGTAATACATGGATTCTTTGATTTGGTATATTTTTTTACAATAGAGAGAGTTTTATCTTTAGTATTATTGATTGCAACAAGTATGGTTGTTTCTATATCTTTTTTTTCACGATAATAAGTTATGAAAGCTTCCAAAGTTTTGCCTATTCTTTTTTCTTCATTATAAGCAGGAATAATAATTGTTTGTTTCATTTTGTTACTTGTTGTCCACTCCATACATAAATCCCTAAAGCACATGAAGCAATAATTAATCTTGTTGTAAATGAATCTATTGAATAGGCAGTACTTAATAAAATAATTTCACTCAGCAATCCTAATCCAATTGTTAAGATTAAAGCTAGAATTCTTTTTTGACTAAATGAAATATCTTCTTTGATATTTGCCAAAAGATAGAGGAAATATAGGTTAAGGAATGTAAGAACGCTCATGGCAATACCAGTCTTAAAGAGCAGCCCTGCAGCAATAGGTAATTCTTTACCAGAAAATAAATGTATTAATTCTCCTGAAAAAAACAGATAAATACTAAGAAGTAAAACAACTAAAAAACCAGAGAAAAATCCTGCTTTGATAAGTAATTTTTTTTTCTTTTTTTGAGTAGACATTACGGCAATCGGAAGATATGCTCTTCCAATTGGCATTGTGCCCCACAGAATAACCTTGCCCAATAAAGCTGCAAGAGCGTAATTTCCAGCAATTTCTTCTGAAAAGATAAGACGTGCAATGAGTAAATCAAATGAATAAAATCCAACAATTCCCAACATGAGAATGAGCGTAATTATCCCTTTTTTGAAAGGTGCTTGTAAATGAGATTCCTTTCTAGTTATCTTCTTCAATTGTAACTGTTTTGATGAGAGAGGGAGAATAATAAGTGCACCAATAATAACCCCCCAAATTGCTCCATAGAGTGCCCATCCGGCTAATACAAGGCAAACAGCAACTCCTACTTTGATAAATGATTCTAGAATCAATCCTAAACCTAATTCTTTGAATTTTTGTGTTCCTTGTAGTCCCCCTCGTAATATTGCCGTGACAAAAGATAAGGGGATGAGCGTTCCAATAAGAAGAAGATGTAGTGAAGAAAGTTTCAAATAAGGGGCAATAAAAAATACAATAATAGAATATGCTACCCAAATACTCAGCGCGTATTTTAATGTTCCTTGAGAAAAACGAATAAGGGTGTCCTTTATTTTTCCCTTATCTTCAGTTTTTGAGATAAAAGTGGTAACTGTTGTTTGTAAGGTATCTGAAAAAAGAGAAACAAAATAGACCACGGTAAATAAAGTTGCTAATGCTCCATACTCTACAGGTGTAAGTAAACGAGCCATACTAAATTGATACAAAAAATTACATATGTTAAAAAGATTATAAGCAATAAGTAAGGTAAAACTTCCTGAAAGCAACGAAAATGAATTTTTTTTCATTTGTTGTTATAATGCCCCTTGCAAATAAATACTTGTTTCAATAATAACGATTATTTGTATGATCCATATAAAGTACACAACTCGTTGTTCGGTTGCTTTTAGGCCCATTTTTGTAAGTAAAGCTATTCCCACATGAGTTAAACCGTACCATTTGTTATATTGTTGTTTAAGCGTACCATCTTTCTGAGGAAGACCAAAAGAAGACTTCGTGAATTTTCCTCGTGCTTTAAGAAAAACTTCAATAATGACTGGAATAAACATAAGTAATCCTATTTTTTCAAAGTTGCCGAGAATACACATGCTTGCAATGAGTCCCCCAATAGGGTATGTAAGCACATCCCCTGGAAATACTTTTGCGGGAAAACGATTGTAATAAAGAAATACAAGTAATGAAGCAATCATGCATAAACCGACAATAGCAAGCCAGGAACTTCCGGTAACATATGCCACAACACTTACTCCCCCAAGAAGAAGTATTCCTTGTCCTGCTTCAAGACCATTAAATCCTGCAAGAAAATTAAACGTGGTGCCTGCCCCCACGAATGCGAGTGGAATCAAGAGAAGAGGATAGAGTATCCCTACATCAACTGTTCCGATGAATGGGAGAGAGATGATGCTCTTCCCTGCATTGATAGCAATAAGAGGAACTGCTGCTCCTAAAACAAGCATGAGACGAGAACGTATAGAAAGTCCCCCTCGTTGCCAACCTAACAAATCATCAATGAGTCCAATTCCACCCATAAGAATACAAGAGACAAGAAGAGCTAAAATTTCAATCGTGCGCACATTGCTTTGAGTAACAAAAGTGTGATATGCAATAAACAAAAATACTCCTCCTAAAAATCCAACTAAAACTGCAATCCCTCCGGATCCGGGAATTTTTTGTTTTCCATATTTATTCATATCGTCCCAGACAAGACCAATTTGTTTTGCTTTCCGCATCCAAATAGGAAGGAGATAAGCAGTGATAATACAACTGACGGCAATAAAAAGAAAGTTAATGTAATCCATTATGCTGTATTGAGCCTCTTATCTGGGAATGTTGTTTCAAGATAAGAATGATTACTTTGAATATGATTTGGATACTTAATTTCCCATATTTTGATTGGTCCTGCGAATGCCCCTCCTCGGATCCCTCCATATACTTCATCGTGTAAGAAAGAACCTTGTAATAAAGTAGGATTTTGCGCTCGAATAGATGCAATCACCGCATCTTCTTGTTCGTGAACAAGTGTAAATTCAGGAACTTCTTGATTGAAAAGATACAAATGGGCAATATTTGAATGTATTACTTTTGGTGAAAGATAAAGTGCTGCCCCTCCTGCTTGTATTTGGGGTTGCCCGTTTTCACTTGTTAAACGAGGATAAACAAAAACTCCTGCTTCAATGCCTGTTTTAAAATCAAGAAGCTCCTTATTTTGATATGCGTATCGTAAAGGTATTGTAAGTTTTTTATTCTTGTAGACTATAATTGCTTGAGGCTGTACAACCAACGTATTATTTGTATTAAATCCAAGAATAATTCCCCCTATTCCTGCTGAACCTTCAGGCAAGAATACCTCTGTTCCGTTAAGGGCATACGTTATGTCCTGATCAAGTGAAAATCCCCCTGAATAAAGGAAGAGTGTAGCATTTTTTGTCTGACTGAGCGTTTGTTGTCTAATTAATGATGGAATATAACTTCGACGATCGTAAGTAACTCCGGAACCGATTGAAGAGAATGCCCCATATTTACCAATATCAGTAGAATCAATAAGTAAATGTGTTGCTTTATGCGTTTTGAAATACTGGAATAATGCTTCGGAGCTTCCTCCTGTTAAAGCTAACCGCCCCATTAAATGATTCCAATAGCCATAAGAGTTACCCCCATCGAGAATCGTTGCTCGCTTTCCGATAGACTGCACCCAATATCCGTAATCCCACCAATGTGCAAATACTGCATTTTCAGGAGTATTTTCTCGTACCCAAGACATTGCCTGTTGCCATTGTTGAGTATATGCAGAAGGCCCAAAACTTTTTGCAGTACAATACGATTCTTTGAAAAAACTTGCGCTAGAAGATCCTGCACAGATATTGCCTGCTAAAATGCCGCTTCCTCCTGCTAAGAAACCAAGATAGAGCAAGATAATTCCTAACCCATAGGCTGTCCAAGTAAGATAACGAGAAGAAGTTTTTGATTTTAGATAGAGTGAAAAACAAAAATACCATGAAAGCATAGCTGCTGCAGGAACAAGGACCATAATAGTACGGACGCTTCCTCGAGCTGAAACAACACTGAAGAAAAAGAGAGAAAGCAAGAATAAATAGCCAAAGTCTAATTTTCCTTTCTCTCCTTTGAAATAATAATATCCAAAAACGGTTATTACTGCTATAAATCCTGATGCATAAAACAATAAGCTAAATGTATTTGTTCCATTTAAGAGACTTGAAGGGTTATATCGACTAAAGATAATTGCAAGTAAAAAATAGGCAAAGGCGAGCGTTTTTACAATTCTTGTTTTTGAATCCTCGGTGTTAAATAATGAATATACCAGTGCTACTGCTCCCCCCATAAAAATGAAGAAATAAAGTTTTCCAAAACTACCTACCCATTCGGTAAAGAAAGGTTGACGATTTTCTGCAACCGTTACTCCGAACCTATCGACGATTGGTGAAACCAATGCATTTTTTATATTAATCATCTGATTGATAACTTGTTCAAATCCTAAAATGCCAATCGCTCCAACGAAGCCAAGAATAAGAACAATAAAGAGGGCGTAGAGCTGTATGGAAATTTTGTCAGAGTAAGGTAATGATATTTTTATCTTTTCTTTAAGAATATATTCTACACACATCATCCCCAAAAGTCCATAGGCTAATCCGGTAATTGGAGAAATAACTAAACCAAAAAAAGAATAACGATTGGTAGTAAAAAGAATTCCAATTGTTGTTAAAATAATCCAACAAGCATACATAAGTTTATTTTCATTACATATAGGATTATAGAGGAACATAAGAGTGCAGGCAATTGAGAGAGTAACAAAGATGTATGCAAATCCTCCCCAAGCATTCGCCATAGCGATAGTACCTATAATTGCAATAGCGCAGAAAATAATTTTTCTCTTTGAGTTAGTTGCATTCCAAGCACCTACGAATCCCCAAAAAGCAAGAAACATGAATAAGAACCCTATTGATTCTTTTTCAGGAATACCTGCGATCGTACGAGGAAGTAATGCTGAAATAATTGTGATAAATGTTGAGGCAAATAATGCGATGAGAAGTGCATATCGTTCGCCCATTTTTACTTTAAAAATTTCATAAGTCATACAGAAAAAAGCCCCTACTGTGAGAACAAACATGCCTGCTGGAAAGAGTACTGCAGAATGAGTTACTGATTCTGTCATACCAAAGAAAGCGAGAAAATGGTGGAACCAAGCAATCATATAAGGGAGAAGCAAAAGTTCTTTTGAAGTATCGAATCCGAGTGGGACATATCTCATAACATCTTGAGCAAATAGGGATCCGTTTGCAACGATATGCTCTGCCCAACGTAAGAATAAAAAGGGGTCTAAATCAGGACCAAGTGCCCAACCCCCCGTAGTGATATCTTTTAGTAAAGGGAGATTACGGGTACGAAGCCAAAAAGCGAAATACATAAGGAATGCAAGTGCTCCATACACCCAAAAATGCGTTTTTGTCTTTAAAGAAGTATACACTGCACGTAACCGTTGCTGTGCGAGTTGTGTATCGTCCCGACTTGACATGAATAAGATAGACTGAAAGAGCTATTTAAACATTCAGGAATGGAATACACTACTTTCTAGAAGAGAAGCGGAGTAAGATAGACTTCCATAAGTGCAGCAATAAACAGCACTATAACGGAAGCAACAATGAGGTTAAATGAGTCGTGCAATACTTCCCAGAATCGTTCTTGTCCCGCTTCATGTTTGATGATGGCAATGGAAACCATTCCCCCCGCTAATGCTACAATAAAATACGCCCCTATTTCGGGAATGCCATGGACCATATAGCGTAAGAGGCCAAAGGGTAAATCTGAAAGTGTAAATTTAGTGAATATACCGATTGCAGCGGCAATAACGGATGCATTCCAAGCTAAAATAAATATGACTCCCGCTCCAAATATCAAAGAAAAGACTAACGTAAAGATAAGCACTGAAATATTATTTTTGAATATTTGAAATAAACGAGCGGACGAAGTTGCAGCCCCGGTTACAACAACCGAATCTTGAATCCCATATTGTTCTACACAATGATTGATATTACTTGGACGGTTGATAAGACAGTACGTTTCAATTTGTGCTTTGAAATTTTGAGGGGAATCTAAAACAATATACCAAAACGAAAACGCAACTACGAATCCTAGAAATAAATAGAGAAATGCTTTGATTGCTTTTTCGTGCTCTTTCAAGAGATTCCCTGTTCCGCGTACATAAGGAATTTTACTTTCTTCATATTTAATGGTGTAATACATAAAGGGCATGGAGAACATCACCGTGAATGTTACGATGAGCAACCCCGCATATCTGGAGAGTACTAAATCTCGAGAAAATACTACCTCAGTCAATAAAACTGCGAGACTTGCATAAAAAGCACCAACGAAAAAAAGTTCCCAAGGGTATCGTTCCGCTTTTTTTGGATTCACCAACATTTCAAACATACGAGACCCTATGCACAAAGGGCTTTTATAAGTTCTGCTCAAGTAATTTTTGAGCTTGCGATTCCAATTCTGCTTGTTGATGAAGTAATCGTGTTTTTGCAGTACGTAAATGGGCTGTTTGCTCGCCTAATGTCTTAACCACTTCCCCGCGTGTTTTTTTAACAAGAAACCCTGCTCCTACTTCTACAAAACAAGCAGGTTGTTGAGGAGCTAACTGCCCTTCCATAAATACTCCTTTTCCAACAGGAACAAGGACTGAAGAAGAAGGTTGTGCATGAGGGAATGCATGAGTAAATTGTTCTAACTCTTCTAATTGTTGCGATACTGCTTGCAAATGCACGTGATTTTGTTCTAATTGATGCACGAGGGCACGTAATTGCGTATCATCCATGGTGAGTAGGTGATTAGGTGGTTTTTAAAGATGCTCGAATGCTCCAGACTTCCAAGGTTTCCATAAACAGCTTTTGTGTAATGAGTGTTTTTTTGAGATAGTTTTGTTTTTTGAGTGTTTTGAGTATACGTGCGCGTGGAGTGAGTGAAGAAAGAAGTAAGAGAATTACACCCCCCTGAGCAAGATGTGAAGGTACTTGGGTGAGAAATTGCAGAATAAATTCATCTCCTTGTGCTCCTCCCGTTGTTGCCACTTTACTTTCTCTATCTTCCTGGGCATCTTCGGGAAGATAGGGCGGGTTACAAATAATACACTCAAATGTTCCTTTTACTTTTGTAAATACATCTGAATGTAACGTAGGTATTCCTTGTGCTTTTACTTTGGCCAGAGCAGATTTATTTTTATCAACCGCAAGAACCGAACGAGCTCCAGCATTATGAGCAGTAATTGCTTGAATGCCTGAACCTGTGCCCATGTCTAACACTTTTTTTCCTTTTGCATATCGCTTTACTTGAGAAGCAAGAAGAAAGGAATCCTCAGCAGGTTCATAGATGAGTACCATTAGAGCTAGGGTTTAAGCCATTCAAGAATTTGTTCACTGAATGCAATGACTCCGATAAGAGAGGCTATTAACAATACAATTACGATTGATAATCCAATAAGTACGTAACGCCAGGTATTTCCTTTTTTTACTTCAGGTGTTGCTGGAACAAGGGGAGAAGTGGGAGAAGTGGGTGCTGAGACGGGGGGAAGGGGAGCAGATTTTGAAATACTCGTTTGTTGAGGGGGAAGTAGAGGAGTAGGTGATAATTTCCCAGATACTCCGCCTAATGCTTGTACTGCTTCCTGAACGTCTTGAGGATTATATCCTGCGTTGATAAAACTTTTCGCTGCTTGATCAAGTGAAATACCACGTTCCAATGCATTCTTTATTCCTCCAAGTACTTCTTCTTTCATATGGTTAATACGCTCCCATTATCCATTAAATGTACAGTTTTGTTTAATTTATAACCTAGCTCTTGTGCCAGATTTGCTCCGGCCATTCTTTTTTGTAATTCCCCATGTGAAGGAATGATATGTTCGGGCTTGACGAGATGAATAAGGTCTCGTAAATCCTCTCGCCCTCCGTGTCCTGATACATGCACGTTATCAAAAATGCGTACTTGATATTTACGTAATCTTTTTTCTAATTGATCTCGATTGAGTTCATTCACATCGGTGGGAATAGTTTTTGAAGAAAAAATTATATGCACATCGTTCGAGAGATCAAAAGGTAATTCTTGTCGCGCGATTCTATCTAAAATTGAACCTGGTTCTCCTTGATGCCCGGTACAAACAATAACATACTCTGATTTCGCTTTACTAATTTTTTTGAGCATCTTAATCATTTGTTTTTTGTAGGTGACCAATTGAATAGCTCCTTTGAATGGCGCTTTACCAATATTTGAAGCTGCCTGTACATACTTGCTTAAACTTCTTCCAAAGAAAACTACTTTTCGATTAAGTCGTTGACTGAGTTCTACAATAGTCTTTAATCGTGCTATGTGGGAAGAAAATGTAGTGATAATAATCCCTGCCCGACTATTATCGGTGGTGAAAAGAACATCTTCTAATAATCCGCGGGCTATTTTTTCTGAAGGGGTCTTTCTATCATCGGGAGCATATAAACAATCTACCACGAGTGCCTTTACTCCTTTTTGGGCAAGCTGTTTGAGCCGAGTATAATTTGGTTTGTCTCCGAACACGGGAGCATTATCTAATTTGTAATCATTCGCGTAAAGAATGATCCCTTCAGGTGTATGTAAGGCAATAATAGAAGATTGTATAGTGGAATGAGTCATATTGATAAATTCTAATTGATACGTATTGTTTGTTCGTACGGTATATGAGCCATCAACAGGAACAGTAATTATTTTATTGGGAATGGTTTGATCTGAATCTTGCATGAGCACTTTCAAAACTGACATAGTATAGGGTGAACCGAGCACAGGAGCACGATACCGTGGAGCAACGTAAGGAACTCCCCCTACATGATCAAGATGTGCATGCGACACCATAAGTGCACGAACTTTATCTTGCAACTGAACACTTTCTAAATAAGCGTCATCTGGTAAAGCTCCCAAGTTACGCATACCTCGTTCAGTAGGGACGCGTTCTTTTTCTGATACTCCCACAATTGCGGGAAGAAATAATCCTGCATCGAAAAGAAAAACATCAGTGCCCACTTCAACAGCAGTCATATTTTTACCCACCTCATTATACCCCCCTATTGCGTGAATTCGCATAGAAAGAGTATTGAAAGTTTCTTTATATACCTTGCTCGTTGTCGCAAGCTATAAATAGCAGAAAAAAGAAGAGAGAATATGGATAAACACCACGGTATTTTATATGGTACGGTTGTGATTTTGATGGTTTTACAAGTTGCTTCTTTTTTTTCAATCAGTTCCCAAATTACTCAAACGCAAGCTTCGCTTGCACAAACCACAAGTACCTTAAATAAAAGTCTCACTACTTTGATAACTGATTCTCTTGCTAAAGAACGAATAACAAATCAGCAAACATTTACTGCATTACGTGATGCTTTAGGAGAACAACAAGCGTTTCAGGATACGATACAAAAAGACCTTGAATCATTACGTTCTTCTTCAGGAGATTTTTCAGAAGTGATAAGTGACGTGATAAAGGGAGTGGTGAGTGTAGGAACGGATAAATCCATGGGAACAGGATTTGTGTTAACGGATAGCGGATACATTGCTACTAATCAACACGTTATTTCAGGTGCAAAACGTATTGAAGTACTCACCCATGATCGTAAAGTAATCGTTGCCACCCTTATTGGAGAGGATGTAGCACGTGACGTTGCCTTATTAAAAGTCGAAGCTACCCTTGAATCTCTCGAATTAGCAGACAAATTGCCGACGGTGGGTAATAAAGTCATTGCAATCGGAAATCCTCTTGGATTGGCATTTACAGTTACGGAAGGTATTGTATCTGCGTTAGATCGAAAAGGACCTAATGGACAAAAAGAATACATTCAAACAGACGTTTCATTGAATCCGGGCAACTCAGGGGGCCCATTAATCAATACACGAGGAGAAGTAGTAGGTATGAATAATTTCAAAGTGGGGAATGCAGAAAGTTTGGGTTTCGCGTTGGAGGCAGAGGTGGTAAAGAGCGTGGTGAATGCTTTAGCGAACGCCACCATTCTTTTGTAATGGCCTTAGGACGAAAAGCAGTGCGACGATTACATCACCAGTATGTATTATTTGATTCTTCATCTCAACAGGAAATAGAACAAAGATTGTTAGAAGGAATTGGACTCTTGGGCTGGGCACGAGCTCAACCGGTTGTACAAGAAGTGCGAGGAAAAATAGTGGTTGCAATTCATCCAACAATGGTACAAGATGTACGTGCAGCTGCTTTGCTTTGTTCTCCACCATTATCGGTGCTTGCTGTTTCGGGTACACTTGCAGGATTAGGGAGAAAAACATGAGAGGACAATTAGAACTTTCATTTGGATTTATTTTTTCATTGATTATTATTATTGCAACTGTTGGAACGGCAGGGTATTTTATTACAAAATTTGTGGGTACGGGACAATGCACTACCTTACAAATGAGTTATGCCGATTTGCAGGAAAAAATCAATAGTGTCTGGGGAGCAGCCGTGGGAGATACAACCGTTACCTTGCAAATTCCAGGAGGGGTTACTTCTCTTTGTATTGGGGATATGTCTGGAGGAACAAATGCTACTTTGCGTGAACTTGTTGATGCATTCATAGTAGAAGGGATAGGGGTGTATGCCTTGCCTCCAACAAAAGCATGCGATGGAGAAGCTGCTTCACGAAAATTGACGCACGTTGCTCCGGGGCCCCTGATTTGTAAATCGGTAATGCGAGGAAAAGTAACCTTCCGTTTAAGTAAAACACAAGTAAGTGAACGGATGGTAACGATACATGCTTAGAGGATTTGAATTTAGTTTTTCCTGGTTGTTTTCTTTATTGGTTGGAGCACTTATTTTGATACTTGCGATATACGGGGTACAGACGCTGGTTGGACAAGAACGAACGATAAGCGATAGTCAAACCGCACAACAACTTTCTGGATTGCTCAGCCCATTACAAACCAGCGTTGAGACTTCATTGAGACCCCAACCAATTATATTCCCACAACCGACTGAAATTACGCTTGGTTGCGCACGAGGTGCAAGTACGGTCCAAACACGTGCACTTGCAACGATTGGTCGAAATAACGCGCCGGGATATGCGCAGGAAACGAGTGGTGTTGCAGTGTTTGGGAATACAACCCTTATTGGTACAAAAGTACATAGTCTTATCGTCCCTTTTGTATTTCCTTATAAAATAAGTGATTTGGTGATTATCTGGACAACGCCTCTTTGCTTGGTACAAGCTCCTGAAACAGTACTTCAGACTTTCGGCTCAGATAATGCTAGTGTGTATTCAGTACGTACTTCTGTTGCTTGCCGAAAAGGAAGTAGAGTTATTTGTTTTGATGAAACAAGAGGATGTGATGTGACGGTAGATCAGTATTTGAAACGAGTCACGAGTGAAGGAAAATCATTATATTATGAAGGAGCTTTATTGTATGGTGCATTGGTTACTCCTTCTGCTTTGTATGAATGTCAGGTGCGTTCGTTGTTGCATAGGGGAGTGGAATTAACTTCATTGTATGCTGAAAAAAGTGCATTACTTAGTGCACGAGGAGAAGGATGTAGTACTGCAGTAGGTGCTTTGACTGCTTCGTATGGTGCCTTATTACGTGCTACGAATAGTTCTAAACAATTAGCGGGACTTGCTGAACAAGCAGAAGCACTTGCAGATGAAGAACAAGCAAGTATTTGTTCATTATGGAGAAACACATGAGGGGACAATTAAAAATACAGGAAATGGCTTTTGTTATTGTAGCGTTAGTGCTCTTGTTTGCACTTCTCGCCATTTTCTTTACCTCCTGGCGTTTACATTCAGTAAAAGATGAAGTAACTGCATTACAAGAATATGCCGGAGGACAATTAGTGGGGCAATTGGTGAACACTCCTGAACTGGAAGGCCCTTGTCAAGGATGCGTTTCATGGGATTCTGCCTGGATACTTGCACAACGAAACGGCACCATCGGAGATCGATGGAACGTAGATTACTTGGCTGTTGAAATACTGGGCATCAATCAAACCTGTACCGGACAAACTTATCCAGCATGTGGACAGATTACTATTGTACCAGGAAAGGCCTATGGCACGGCACAACGAGCATTCAGTGCAGTCTGTTATTGGGATCATACCATTAAGCAAGAACGATGTCAATTAGGAATGATTCTGGCATCAGGAGGAAAAGCATGAAACGAGGGCAAGAAGAAATTGTAGGATTTGGAGTGTTGTTAGTAGTATTGGCAATTGTAGGGGTTATTCTATTAGGAATGTATCTTCGTTCTCCGGTTCCTGAATCGGGGCTCTTTCCTGAAGGGGGAAGTTTCTTAGATGCCTTACCCCATGTGACGAGTACCTGTGCATTACAAGGAGATCGTTTTATTTCAGCACATGAATTAATGGTACAGTGTGTAACCCAACCTGGCAAACAATGTGCTTCTGAACAAAGGGTGTGTTCAGTGTTGAATGGTACCTTGACTCAGGCAATTCACACTGCATTCCCTATTGGAAGTCGCATTCAAGGGTATCGATTTACGCTCCAAGAGGGAGATGAACCTGCGACACTTATCTTATCGGAAGGTAATTGTAGCACGTATCGTGGAGATCAACGATTCTTACCAAATACGCGTTATTCACTAAGCTTATTTGTATGCGGTTAAAAACGAAGTGTAAGATGTAATGCATCTAAAACAAGAACGGGTTTAGAAGCCAGACGTTTTCCTTTTTTTTCAGAGACTAATGTGATAATGCCAAATTTTACCAAGAGTTTACAATCCTGAAATACTGCTTTATAGGGTCTCCCTGCTTTATGCGCGAGATCATAAATAGAGTGTGGGTGGTTTAACTTAATAAGGTGAACAAGACGAACACGTTCAGCACTTAATACTGCACGAATATCAGTAAGTTGTGTAAGATCTACCTCTTTATGTTCTCCAGCAAGACGTTTAAAGAAAGTATTGAATGCTCCACTACGTTCAGTAAGGTGCACTATTTTTGTTTTTTCTTTCTTTGCCATGCGTTTTATGAAGGAAACAGAGTATATAAGTCTTTTTAAGATATATATGTTTGAAAATAACGCTTATTCCTTTTTTTATAGATTTACGAAGGACAGTCTCGAAGAGTACTTGTTGTCACTTATTTACTCAACATAAGCTTTATATAGTCTTAAATGTGTCCCTTATTTACTACTTCGCACTAGATTCAGGAAGGGGCAAAGCTTTTTAAAGGATTTTCGTGTCAACACTTTACTCTACTCATGCTGAGTAGTGGGGGTATGTTCCCTACGCATATCTCACGGTGGGCTCTTGAAGCCTTCTCGTTTGGGAGATCCTTCGGGATTACCACACTAAACAGTTGAAAGGGGGATTATAAAAATATGAAATTAAATTTTAGAAAAATTGCATCTGTTCTCGCGAGCACAGCAATGTTAAGCTCAACGCTTGCACTTGCTGCTGCTGCAAACTACCCAGCTCCTTTCGTTCAAAACGGAAATGCTGATGTAGCAGTCGTTTACGGTAGCCTTCCTGGCGCTGAATTCGACCTTGCTTCCGTTACTACAATTACGGGCAATTTGCAAGCAAAGCTTAGCGCACAGAGCAGTTCTTCTGGAAGTTCTACAACTACTTCAACAAGTGGTGAAGGGGATATTGTCAAGCTTGACAAGACCTCTACTAAATTCCAACTCGGTAATGGTGTTCTTGACGTTGTCACAGGCACTATTTCAGATGATGATTTAGAAACATTGCTTGCTGATGGAGTTTATGTCGATGATGATAATGATGAGTTTGATTATACTCAGAAGATCGCGTTGTCTAACTTTAGCGTAACTATGTTTGAAGATAATGATTTTGAGTCAGATGTTCCTACTGTTGCGATTAAAATTGCATCCGGTGCTGAGATATTAAACTATACTCTTGACTTTTCCGATACTCCTCTTTGGAGTGATCTTGAAACAACGGATTTAATGCTTTTAGGCAAGAATTACTATGTTCTTGATACTAATTCGCCGACAAATACTTCTATCTCTTTACTCGATTCTGCAGAGTCTACTATTCTTGGTGAAGGAGAGACTAAAACTCTTACTGCTGCTGGAAAAACGTATGAATCTCAGATCTCTTTTATCGGAGAAACTTCAGTTAAACTTCTTCTTAATGGGGAATTAACAAATAGTTTGAGCGAAGGACAGACGTACAAGTTGAAAGATGGCTCATATGTGGGTGTTAAAGATATCCTTTATACCTCCAAAGATTCTGGAATTAGTAAAGTTGAGTTCAGTATTGGTAGCGGTAAGCTTATTTTGACCCATGGTCAAGATATTGAGATGAATGATGAAACAATCTCTCGTCTTAAATCTTACTTTACCACTTCATCTGGTCAGCTTACTAAGATAGCAATCGATTGGGCCGCGGATAATGATGTATTTGTTGCCAACGGTACTGAAGCGACGCTCCCTGGCCTTGGTTCGGTAAAACTTACCTACTCAGGTATGACTTATCCTTCCAAAGAAGTTATTAGTGTGAAACCTGCTAGTGATGATTATTTTGTCCTTAGCAATTTCCCATTGAAAGATAGTACTGAAACAATCAATATCTTGTATGGGTCTAATGGACTCTGGCAAGGTATTGGTAAAGACTCTGACAATTTACTCAGAACGTCTAACACTACTGCTCTTAACTTCGATGCTGATACTGACGACTATTTTGTTATTTCGTGGACTGATGGAAATGATGCCGAATCTTACCTCTTCCGCGCTACTAATTTCAAACAAGAAAATAGTGGAGCTATCAACAAAACCACTTTCCAATATAAGAAAGATGGTTCTTGGACTAATGCAAAAGAAGATCGACAGATCACGGACACATTTACGATGGGCAATGCTCAGTTAACAGTTGGAGCTATTCATTACGATGGTAAAAACGTAACCCTTACGGCGGGAAGTGGGGTTTCTTTCAATACTCTTTACTCTGACGAAGGATTAAAAGTATTCTTACCGTTTAGTTTAAACACTAACGGTACTAATTACCCTTCCACATTAGGAGGTATTGGATTTAACACTGCAAATACTTCTCAAGCAGGTCATAACGCAACGTCTTTCAATCTCATTTTCGTTGAAGAAGATAAGAATGAAAATATTGCTTCTGGAAAGACATTCAACTTTACTTTGGGATGGAACTCTGCTACGACAAAACAAGCTCACGTGAGCGATGTCTTAGGAGAATCCGTTACCTTTGAAGAACATGAAAATAGTGATAATTTCATCAGCTACATGTATTCTCCGTTAGCGTCAAAGTTAACTTGGGATAAGAGTGGCGACCAGTATGCAGCGGAAGTTGAATACCACGGTGATGAATCGTATGCTAATGTGTTCTTAACTGCAGAGTCGGTTACTGTTTCTACAACCCCTGATGGCTCAGGTACTAAAGAATTAGGCACGGTTCATGTAAAGGACACTGAAGTTGCTTCAGTATCTTCGAAGAACCTCATCGTTGTTGGTGGTGGCTGTGTTAACACACTTGCCAAAGAACTTCTTGGAGGAGCTGCTTGCGGTTCCGACTTCGAACAGAAGACGGGCGTTGGCCCTGGATCATTCTTGATCCAAAGCTTTTCGAGAACTGGCGGTAAAGTTGCTACATTAGTTGCAGGTTATTCTGCAGCTGATACTGAAGCTGGAGCTAAAGTATTGACGACTCAGACGGTTGATACCTCTGCTGGTAAGAAATACAAAGGCACTGGTAACACTGTAGCAATGGTTGATACAACCTCTGCATAAGTTTTGAACTGATTTTTTCAGTTCGTTTTTTTTTCTTTTTTTCTTTTCTTTTTTCTTCTCCCTTGGGGAGACCCATGCTTTTTTTTAAAACAAAATCCTTAAAAGTGAGGATTTCTAAAGGAAGTGATGCGTTCCTTAGCAGCACACACTGAAGCATCTTCACGACGATCTTCCCAACTCTTTCTCTATTTTACTCTCTTTATTATGGTAGTAAGTAGCGTGGGCTATGCATTTTTATCGAGCCCGAGCACTGACCAACCGCTTCCCGATGCTTCTGGACCGAAGGGTGTACAAAATCAAGGTAATGGGGTCTGGACAGCTAATGTGTATGGGGCTTCTTTTCAATTTTTTACAGATCCTGTCGTGGTCTCTGCAGTTGTGTTTGAAAGCAACCTGACATTTGCTGAGCTTGCGAGTGCAACCTTAGAATATAATGTACAAAGTCCTGGATTGGGGGAAGCATTAGGAATGACCCTTGGGCAACTTGTGCAATCTCAACCGGTATGTATTGGGCCGTGTACTGAAGATATCCCTGAACGTGATTGTACTACGCCCGTGATTAGTTGGAATCAAACTGCGCCCCTGAATAGGGTGTATCAAAGAAACCAATGCGTGTTTATTGAAGGAACACGAACTGCCTTTGATGCTTGGATTTATCGTGTGACCGATTTAGCATAATCCTTAAAAGGCACTTTTTCTTAGAAAAGCTATGGCTCGAAAACCAACACAAACTGATGATATGGTGCGTTTACAACGAGAACTAAAAGGATTTCTTGGAAAGATACCTGTGTGGGTTTGGTGGTTACTTGTCTTAGTATTTGGTGCCTTTGTGTTTCAATACACCCTTGTGGCAATGACTACTTATACCTATAAAGGATTGACGTTCACTATTGAACAAGAAGGAGATTTACGACTTCATCATCATGGTTATTTTATTAACCCCACTACACGTTACAACCTTTATTTGCGTGGAGATCCACGAGAAAATGAAGTACCTGTAAAAGGGCGTATACTCTATGACTCCCGGCGAGTATATCTAAGCGTTAATACGAGTACTTTGAACCTTTGTGAAGATAGTGCAGTAGGAATTGGAACAATTACTTCATTTTTAGGTCTCAATGGATTAAAAGTGAAATCTGCTTCTCCTGATCCTCAAAAGGCCCAAGCATTCAATGTCACCTATGCTGATTGTACCACTAATCAAGAAGATATGGTGATACTTATCCAAGCAGGAGAAACATCTCTCGTTGAGAAAGTACAAGATAGATGCTTTGTATTAACAGTCGGAGCATGTGAAATCCTTCCGGTTGTTGAGAAATTTATGGTTGAATCAGTTGCTCAGCGACGAGAATTGGGCACTGTTTCATTACGACCTTAAGAATTTATTTCTTTTTATAATAATAGAGTATGCCTGCTATAAGGCAGAAGCCTAGTACGATGATAGTTATTTGATCAAGATAGTGATATAATAACGTGTAGTTTTCTCCGACGAAAATGCCGAGAATAATAAGGATTGCTGACCACACTCCTGCACCTAATGCAGTCCAGAGCGTAAACGACAAGAGAGGCATTTTTCCGAAACCTGCGGGAAAGGAAATAAGTTGACGAATAACCGGAATGAGACGTCCGATAAAAGTAGTAATAATCCCATGCTTTGCAAAATAAGCTTCTGCTTGTAAGATTGATTGATTGGAAAGGAAAAACAAGGAACCGTATTTGCACAGAAGCGCATTTACCGTTTTTCTACCGAGTGTTATTGCTAGATAATAATTAACATACGCTCCTAAGAGACTACCGATGATACTTGCAATGAGCACAAAGATGAACGAGAGTTCTCCTCGGTGAATAAGAATCCCTGCAGGAATAAGAACGATTTCACTGGGAAAGGGAATAAAGGAACTTTCAATGGCCATTAATAGCGTAATGCCTGCATATCCTGAAGCGCCA
Source organism: Candidatus Pacearchaeota archaeon (assembly GCA_016866955.1). GTDB lineage: Archaea > Nanobdellota > Nanobdellia > Pacearchaeales > GW2011-AR1 > SICV01. Next base: position 87,668 of record VGKT01000001.1, read on the forward strand.
ATTGTATGTACAAGCCAATCAGCAAACGTTTGGAGAAAACTCATTCTCCTCCTCGTATTGCTTTGAGTAATTGTTGTATATCGGTTAGAATAGGAATTTTATCTATTTTGTAATAAAATGCTGTAACAAACCAGCAGGCAATTACTAACAACGTGCTTCCTGCATACCAAAAGAGTGCATGAGTGAGGTCAAAGAGCGTTTGATTAGAAGTAATAAAGTAGGTTGCGAGAAGAATACGAAGTATATTTCCTATAAAGAACAATCCCCAACTCATACCGAGTAGTTTAAAGCGTTGTGCCCAGGAAAGAGGTAATGTAAACGCACAAATAAGTAGTAAATAATATGCTGCCCCGGCGATACAAGCAGGAATTAATGCAATATACGCTCCTTGAAATACAATCGTGGTCTCTGCGAGGATGGTTGTTGTGCCGAAAAGCCCCAACACTCCTGCAACAGCATATACGGTAAAGGGCGTTATCAACCAATAGAAAGGCGCAAGCGCAGAAAGACCAAGTGCTAATAAAAGACCATATCGTAAAAGATAGTCATATTCTTCGCGCATAACCTGATAAGGGGGGGCTATTTAAGAATGTAGCGATTATCTTCGAGAAACGATAACTGCTACTACAATAATCAAGATAACCAAGACTACGTTGATTGCAACTAACGTCCATACCCATGAACTTCCACCAAAGAGTGAACCATTTTCAACTTGGACTACAACTTGACGAGACTGTACTTTGCCATCATCAGTTCGAGCATTGATGGTAAAGCTTTGTTCGCCTGCAGCATCATCTTGTGGCGTTAATGTAATGGTAACATCCTTTGATTGACCTGCTGGAATTTGAACGATATTCTCTGAAATATCCTTTAGACTTGCCCAGCTTTCAAAGCCTGTTGCAGTGATTGCAAATAAAGCAGTTTTATCTCCGTTGTTTCTCAGCGTAGCGGTTACTTTCACATCTTTGCCTGTTACTGCTTCTGAAGCAAGTTCTGCATTGATTGAAACAGCGTTCGTTGTTCCAGGTGCAACTGAACAGCCAAATACTTTCAATTGTGTTTCAACATCATCGTCAAGATTTTGCTTATACACGCCATTCTTGTAATCATATTCTGCGCTCAATGCAAGATTGTATGTGCCGTCTGCTACTTGTGGAACCGTGAATGAAAATGAAACCATTTTGCTATCTCCTTGGTCAAGACCTTGTGTGATTTCGACAATTTTATTGATGCCAAGTGCACGGTTTACTAAATTAATCAATACTTTATCTTCATCATCTTCACCAATGTTAACAGCGTCAGCAGTAATAGTTACTTCATCTCCACAGGTTGCTTGTGCAGGAGAGACAACAATATCATCAAAAGCAATGAATTTACCTTCATCATCTTCAGATTCTACTTTAATTGTTTCTTGAATACTCTCTGCAATGCTATCAGTACAAAGTGTAGATTCACTGATATCATCACTGTATGCTTTCAAAATGAGTGTATAAGATCCTTCATCGAGATCAGCAGGAACTTTAAAGGTAAATTCAACTTTGGTATCATCGCCATCATCAAGATCGCCTACTTCAAATTCTTCTTCACCATCTGAAGTGAAATCAAGTTTATTAGCAAGGTTTTTGCCATTTGCATTAAAGAGGCCAAGTTCAACAATAAGGTCATCAAGATCTGATTTACCAGTATTTTCGAGTTCAACTTCTACAGACACTTCATCAAGTGGATGCCATTCATCATCTTCACCGCCTGAATTTGATAATTCAACATCACGAAGAGTAAGATTAGTTGTTACTTTTCCAATAGGACAGAAGTTTCCATTTCGTGTATAGGTAATTGATTGATTTGCTACTCCTGAAGTTTGAGGGACTGCAACTACTGTTGCGAAATTTGTTCCAATACTAAATGATTGGCCAACGGTTGGAGAGACAGTAATCGTGCTTGTAGTACCTGCAGGAACAGTTGGGTTAGCGTTTGAGAAGGTAAGATTTAAGCTTCCTGAAGATTTAACTAAAGAGAAGGTAAGTGCTTGATTACCTGTATTTGCAAGGGTTAATGAACCATTTTGTGAAGCGGTAACTTCTGCTGTTTTAGAGAGTGTGTATGTTGAAGCTGAAGTAATAGGTACAGTGAAGGTTAATGCTTTACTAGTTGCTACGCCCGTTGGATCAGAAACAGTAATTGTACCTGCAATAGAATCTGATTGAGAGGAAGGGAATGTAACAGTGGTAGTAACCGTTAGTAAACCGTTTGCTGCAACTGATTGTGCTGGAGAAGGGGAAAATGTAGCGTTTGAAGTACCTGATGTGCTTGCGTAGGTGTAATTAACATTGCCTACTGCGCCGGTGTTCGAAATATTAAAAATTACTTGGAATGAGCCGGCATTGTGTGCAACAGCGGTAGGAACAGTAATTATGGTTGTGTCTGCATTGTTAATACTGATAGCAGAAGCAATACTTACTACGAACAAAGATGCAAACAAAGCGACGAATAGTTTTGTGAAGTTCATTTTGTGTTGTAATTCTTGAGTTACAACCCCTATATAAATGTTTTGATTAATGCGAACATGATTGGAATAAGAGGTATCTCTTCATAAATGTGGGGAGAAAGCTGGGGAAAAAAAAGAAAATAGGTGGAGAAAATATATGGAAAACAACAAATCAGGATGAAATAGGGGCCGATTGTACTTTATTCGTTAATATAATCTGGTTTCTTAATAGCTGCACCTGCAGGAGCACGATGAATTTCAGCGAATTTTGGAGTTACAATGATGGTTGTATCACCAAATGCAGCGATTTGTCCTTCAATAGCATCTACCGTTTTCTTAATCTTTGCAACTGCACGCTTAAGTTCAATTACATCCTTTGTTTTGAGAGGTTTCATATCAATTACTGCAATAGTGTATCCTTCACGGATAGAATTGAGAATGTCATTGATATCATCATATTGTCTAAGAACAAATGGTTTGACAATAACTTTTGTTTCTCGTTCTTGTTGACCATTAACGTCAATTTCAACGTATTCATCGGCTGCAGGGCTTGATCCAAACATCTTTTTGATTGTATTAATCACCATAGTGTCCTCGTTGTGGATGCGGTATATAAAGATTACTGTAATGAGACGTACGTAATGTGATGTGTACTATTCATTTATGCTTTCTTTTTTTGTTTCTCGACAGTAGATTGGACCACTTGTCTTGTCTGTTCACCTTGTTTAACAAGTGTTTCTTCATGTTTTTCAAGTAAGGTAAGCTTTGAGGTAACTTGTTTTTCTCGTTCAGTAAGTTCCTTGAGCGCTTTTTGTTTGTCAATTTTTACCATTAACCCTGCCACGATACGATAGATATCTCCGGTTGTCGCAGTTATCTCTTTTGTAGCATTCATTACTTCTGCCTGCTCTACGTGTAATGATTGTTTTTGCATTCCTATTTGTTGTAATTGTTGTTCAAGATGTTGTAATTCTTGTATTTGTTCCTGAAGTTGAGGATCCATATTAGAGTGCTTTCAATTTAACAATTTGTGTACGAGGTTTATAGAAAATTTTTGAACCGCAGTGAGGACAAACAAATCGCTTTTCAAGTATTTTACTAGTAATTGCTTTTTCGCATCCGAAACATTTGTATTGTGCCATGAGTATGAGTGGGATTTGGTGATTTTTAAAAGCTCTGGTTATCGCTTTTTCACGAGTGAATAAGCAGGGCCTGCAAAAATCTTGCCGGTTTTAACGCATTGCCAGATACCTGCAGCAATACGTTTTGCTTTTCCTGTAGGGTGAAAGGGAGAGGGTTGATCCTTACGTTGAAGTGTTTCAATTTCATTGTAAATATTCTTTACATGTGTACCGAACCCTGCACCAAACTTACCGAATGCCTTGGATTTCTTTGTTTTACTTGCCATATCTTCTCGTTTATTTAGGGGTTTTTAAAGTATTCTACCACGGTTAATTTCTATCTGGCGCGAGTAATCGTTCAATTTCCCAACAAATAAAACCCGTGTTTCTCTTTTCTTCACAAGAAAATTGATATCCGTAAGGCAAAGAAGTAGTATGATCCATGCCTAACTTTTCCATACGAACTACTTCTACATCATACCGTATCCATTGATCATCTGACCTATTTGCAAGAATGCGTACATGCATACGAGCTTCATCCTCAACATAGATAACTTCATCTCCTTGACGATAAGCATCTTTTTCTCGAATGATCATAGTTTTGTTTAAAAATTGCTTATAAAAAGATATGGGGATGCCCGGATTTGAACCGGGGTCGCGAAGTCCCAAACCTCGAATGTTACCAGGCTGCACCACATCCCCAATGACAAGCTGATTAAACAGTGGTTTTTAATCCTTCCTTCTTTCTTTTATCAGAAGTTGTGTGCCGAGTGCCCAGATAAGTGCGAGAAGTATTCCCCCTAATATGTCTGAAAACCAATGTACGCCTAAATAGAGTCGCGAGCCTGCGACGAGTATACCGAAAAGTACGGCACTGATTGCACCGATATATTTGAACAACCGTTTCTCTTTTGTTTTTGAGAGAGAGAAGAGTATCCAAAATGAAATGAAGAAAGATGTTGCAGTATGTCCACTCGGGAATGCAAAGCCTCCTTCAAGAATAGCAGCGTTAAGAGGGCGAGCTATTCCAACCATATTTTTTATGAGTGTTACTGAAAGAGATGTGCCCAGAAGTCCTAAAAGTAAACGACTTGCTGACTTCAATTCCTGACGATAGATAAGAACACTTGCAATAAGTAAAGCAATAAGAGAAAGATTTAATTGTGACGTAAGCTGACCTATATCTCGTGCAATGATTATCCCAAACTGAGTTTGAAAGGTATTGAAAAACCTATTCAATGCTTCATCAAGTGAACGAGTGCCCTCTTGCGTTACAAGAACGGTGAGAGAAATAAAAGCAATACAACTACCGATGAACGTTTTTTTTATTGTATAGCGATTCATAAAAAAGAAGTGGAAATTACCCTCTATTAACCTTGTTATTTCTTCTTTGCGTCTGCTTTTGCAGGAGTTGCAGGAGCTTTTGCACCAGGGGCAGGGGCTGCGCCCGGAGCTGCTGCGGCTGCTACTGGAGCTGCTGCGGCTGCTGCGACTTTCGCTGCTTCTTCTGCTGCTTTTGCTTCTTCTGCTGCTTTTGCCTTCTTATCTTGCATATTCTTACGTTGAACGAAAAATGCTGCAAGTTCTTTCTTTTTAGCATCTGAAGGTTGAGTAAGTTCCTGTTTGATTTCTTTATCGTATACTCCTGCATCAATATCTTTCTCAACTTGCTTTGCTTCTTTACTATCAATCATAATACCTAATGAAACACAAGAACCAACGACCAATTTAATAGAAGAACGAAGGGTTTTTGCTAATAAGGATTCATGTTTTCCTTTTGCAATGCCCACGACCTGTTCAAATGAAATGTTAGCTACTTTTACTTCAAGAGGAGAACCTGAACCTTTGTCTAATGCACATTCTTTCTTGAGCATTTCTGCTACGGAAGGAGATGAAACGGTAATAGTGAATGTCTTTGTTTTTGCATCAACATCGATTTCAACAGGAACGTTCATTCCTTTGAAGCCAGCTGTTGCAGTATTGACATCTGCCATAACTTTACCCATGTTAATACCTAAGGGGCCTAATGCTTGTGCGACTGCTGGGCCAGGCTTCATTGCCCCACCTTCAACAATTAACTTAATTTTCGGCATTTTGTTCTCCTGCTTCTTTGCTTTCCTCACGCCTTATAACCTTTACGTTATCGATTTTTACAGTAACGGGGATTGGAACGGAAGCGCCTAAGAGTGTAACCACTACTTCTCCCTTTTGCTTATCGAGACGTGTTACTTTTGCTTGTTCCTTTTTGAATGGTTCAGCAATCATTTCAACAAAGTCTCCCACTTGAATATTTACGTCTTCTACTTTCGGTTCGATCATGGTTTTGATCTCTTCATATGAAATTGTTTTACCGATGATGCCCTTTACATAGGGTTGATTATATGCTGCTTCTTCTGCAGTGTCACGATCAGGGGTTTCAAGAATTAAATATCCTCGAAGACCATGTGGGCGAACAATAGATAATACATTGATATTTTTCTTTGTTGCTCGATCGAGAATCATTTCTAATGCTCGGTCTTCTTTGTTTGTGGTGACTTTTAAAATGAAAATCATTGTTTTTGTGTGTACCCACTACCTAGAGAATCTAAGAAGTAGATAATGACGTGCAGAAAAGACGGTATTTAAACTTTTTCAAGAGCTTGCAGATACTCTTTAATGCGTTCAAGGCATTGAGGAATGAGGAATTTTTCTATTTTTGATTCAAATAATTCAGCGAGAGGAGCAAATTCTGAAAGACGATAGGCATTTTCTTTTTTATCTACAAGCAATACGTCCCTCAATCGCTTAAGTTGTCGACGGATATTACTCTCTGCAAGACCCTTTATTTCATAGCCATGTTCTTTCCGAGATTGTTCAACTAGATCTCGTATCTCAAATGAACTCACCCATTTTCTTTCTTTTCGAGCTTTTTCCAATACCAACACAATATCTACAATACTATCTCGCCCATCTCCTGGCTGTAAAAGACCGAGTGAGAGGCAGACTTTCTTAACTGCCTCTCGTTGATTTAGAACATAGGGTTTTTCATAGCGACGGAGTGTTATTTCTACTAAGGGTGCCTCTTTCAGGGTCATACTGTATAGAGTATAGGAATCATTATAAATCTGCCCGTTACATCTTCGTTATGGAATTTGTTGCATGTGTTGGAACTGATGAACAAAATTGGGGTCAAATTACTGCTTTATTAAACAGACTGGAATATGAGAAAGCAGTTCTTGTGGTTGATGCAATGGCTTCAGGATACCCTACGAATGATACATGTACTATCATCAAGATAGATATGAGTCAACCGTTGCTTCCTTTGCAAAGAGAAATCCAGGATAAACTTAAGAAAACAGTGGGGGGAGAATTTGAAGTTGCTCTTTCTCTTGCTTCAGGCACGGGTAAAGAGCATATGGCCGTATTATCTGCTTTATTGAATATCCCGGTAGGTGTTAAATTAGTTGTGTATACAAAAGAAGGAATACAATTTTTGAGTTAAGTAATAATAACCCAGGTCCATTTGAGCATCATTACGATGACAACGCCGTAGAGAAGATAGGTACAGAAAGCAAATGAATGATGGGCAAGTTTCTTACTGTTGGTGAGTCCAAGAACAGTGAGATACAAGAATCTCCCTCCGTCTAACATGCCTGCAGGGAACATATTGAAGAGAGCAACGAGCATATTGATAATGACTACCCACCAGAGCAAATCATAAATAAATTGTGCACCTGAAAAAGAAGAAGTATAATAGAGAGAAGGGCTTTTGACTAGGGAGACCATATTATACCAGGAACCGAGGATCCCTTTACTTTGATAGGGGATACTTGCAATACCGAGATAGGCTTTACCGTTTCGCTCTTCAAGGACGAGGGTTTTTGTTTCTTCTGTTTCTTCTGGAGTAAGACCTAAGATAGTAATTGTTTCTCCGGGTTTTGCTTGTGCGAGAGTAGTGCTTAGCATTTCATAAGAATTCATTGGTTGATTATTGATAGAAAGAATTGTGCGTGAAAGTTGAGCTCGAAATGCTGGAGCATCATCATAGGCATAAACCAAGATGCCAGGTGTTGCATATTCAGATACTGATGCACTCACGAATTTAGTCGTGTTTCCAACTGTTAATGCAAGATACCCTGGGATTGAAGCGTTTGTAACACTGGTAATATCGGATGTATTCAAGACTGAAAAGGCATATTGATCAAAAATGAATCCCGTTGGCTGGAAAGCGAGAGTGAAAAAGAGAATAAGCAAAAGACCAAAAAGTAAAGACATGATGACATTGGCGAATGTGCCTGCTGCAAGAATTGCTAATTGTGCTTTAGTAGAAGCTTTATTCATTTGTTTATCATCTTGCTCAACGAACGCTCCTAAAAAGGGACCAAGAAATGCAATACCGGTTGTTTTAATACGCACATTGTTCAAACGTGCAATAATTCCGTGCGCTGCTTCATGCACAATTGCAACAATAGCAATAGCAACAATAAAATAAAAGAAATAGAATGGGGGAAATACCGAATCAAGATTAAAGAGTTCTGGGAAATAAGGAATAAGTGGAAATACTGCCGGCACTTTTGCGAGCGGGGCATCTGAAGATTGAGCAAGATAAATTACCAAGGTCTTGATGAGTAGATAGATCATGCCCGACATTAAAAGATAGCCAGAAGTGATGATCACATATTGAAGAGGAAGTAAGAATGTGCGATATTTTTTCGCAATTTGATCAATAATTTTTATACCAAAAGAAGTTTTATACAAATACATCCAACCTTCTTTATGCATCTTATCTTTATGTTTACGTGCAAAGTAGAATGCAAAACAGGTACAAATTACTAATAACGTCAGATCAAGAATAATAAATTCCATTATTTACGGCGAACTGGTCTGAAAGTAGATCCTCCGCAACCAGGGCATCTTACTTTTTTTGCAATTACTCGTGTTGGTTGTGTTCGAACACGACGATTGCAATCACGACATACAAATACATTGTTGAACATACGTGCTTGTGCGATAGGAATTTTTGCAGCCATTAGAATACCCTCATAACTACTTTTTCTTGACTTTCAACGTCCCAATATTCGACTTGCGCTTCAGGAAGTAATTTGTCTTTAATTTCTTCATCATATGCAAGTTCAAGTGTTTCGAAATTTTCAAGATCCATAATTGATACTTTTGTCCCTACGAGGCCCAATACTTGTGCACGGCGTTTTTGAATTAAAGGTACATCGAAACGATTATCTCCAGGTACAGCAATAATTTTTTTCTTACCAGTGAAGATTTCTCGGCATTCCATACGACATTTACTTGCACCGTGTTTTCCCGTTTTACTAATATCATTACTGATGACGGTGACTGCTTTGCCTTCGTATAAGAATGTTGTTCCAGGACCACAAGATGTTGCGTTGATTAATTTTAATACCATACCAGTGCGAGGGAAAAAGTCGTTTATAAAGCTTATTAGGGTGCCCCTTTCTTCTTTTTTGGTGCGTAACCAGGAAGTTTTATACCAGAATAGATCGTAGCCCACATAAACCGAGAAATATAACGAATATTCATTCAGTTTTTTTTCAAACGAATTGCATAGTTTTGCTTTCATTAAGCATCATTTGAAGATATGCTGCTGAGCAAATTTAAGCATAATTTTATCTGGCAAATCTTCTAAAGGAATAAACCGGCACTATAATGCTAACCGTCTTGCACTACTCGAAGTCCCATAGTAACTGTAACAGTTCGCCCAGATATTTCGGTAACACTAAAATTAATATATAATTAATTTATTGTGGCCAGGTTATTTGTAAATATTATAAACTGCCTTTGGTTTACATCCAATATTTATTTATAAACTTAGTTTTTTCATTTTCGTAAGTTAAGGAAAACAGATACTGCAAGACTTTATTCTTAGTGAACCTAATTTTTATACAAGTACTACTCATGATGCAACGGGATTAATTTGAGCGCACGCTTCACAGTTGAGTTTATTATTTTATAGATTACATAGCTTATTTTATATATGCACAGGCATTCAAGCAGCCCACTTTATTTTAAGCAAGAGAATTTCTTTTTATTTGCCCTCTTTTCTTTTAACGCTACGTAATCTTTCTCACGTGCAGGAATTTATAGAGATTTACCCGCCCCCTTTAACTCCATCAAGAATTTTAATCTTGACTGTAAAGTTAAGGTTACTATCTACTTTTTTATTTAAAATTTTTAGCCAATTATTTTTGTGAAAAAAAATTTTCGAAAGCACCCCCGATAATTATTTTATATTTGAGGAAAGATTATTTATTTTAGAATGAAGCAATATTAATAGGAAAAACAATGCATTGAGAATGACAATCGTTCCGGAAACAGCAAAATCATAATTATATGCAATAATAAGTCCTGCAATAACTGAAAATACAGATATAAGGACTGAATAAATTAAAGTTTTCTTAAAACTAGTTTTTATCTGTAATGCGGATGCAGCCGGCAGTATAATCAATGATGAAGCAAGCATAAGTCCAACAATATTCATCGAACACACGATTGTAACTGCAGTCAAAATTAAAAGCATAGAATTTAGAAAATTAACTTTTATTCCTGAGACTCTTGCAGATTCTTCATCAAAGGACATATAGAATAAGTCTTTATAATAAATAATAATAAAGACTATCACTAATAAGGCCAGGGACAAAGATAATAAAAGTTCGGTGGTTTTTATTGAGAGTATGCTCCCAAACAAATAACTTAATATGTCAACATTTAAACCGCTTGCGATGCTTAAAATAAATATTCCAATACCTAAACTAACATGACTAACTATCCCTATTGCAGTATCACTATATACGGCTGATTTTTCTTTTAACTTAATTATTCCAAACGATCCTATTAGACCAAATAAAAGAGCACCGATAAAAGGCGTAATATTAAATAATAAACCGGTTGCAACTCCTCCAAAGGATATATGTGCAATACCGTCCCCGATTAATGAGAATTTTCGCAGTACCAAAAATACTCCTAATAAAGAACAAGCAATAGCTATGACTATTCCAGAAATAAATGCTTTTTGCATGAATTCGTAAGATAATATCTCTATCATTTTATCCTTTATCCGAATATAATTTATACTCTTTTTTATATGCAGCGTCTTTTAAACAAAATTCTTTATAAGTGCCGTAAAACTCAATTTTTTGATTAATACTTGCCACTTTATTCACATATTTAGTTATTCTTCCGATATCGTGTGAAACAAGAAGAATAGTCATGCCCTTGTTATTAAGTTTTCCTAATAAATTATAAAAAGATTCTTTATTTTCCTGATCAACCCCCGTTGTTGGTTCATCAAGAATTAAAATTTCTGGAGAGACGACTAATGCCTTCGCGATTAGAACTCTTTGCTGTTGTCCACTAGAAAGTTCCGTAATTCTTCTTTGTGAAAAATTTTCCATAGAAACAGAAGTTAAAGCTTCTTTTATTTTACTGTCTTCTCGTTTTGTAATTATCTTAGGAAATTTCTGAATCGATAATAGCCCCATAGAAACAACTTCATAAACTGTTGCAGGAAAATTTTTTTCTATATTGGTTGCCTTTTGAGGAACGTATCCTATTTTTTCCCATTCTCCAAATTTTTTTAATTCTTTTCCAAATAAACTAACCACTCCTTTTCTTGGAGTAAGTATTCCTAGAATAATTCTAAGAAGTGTGCTTTTTCCTGAGCCGTTCGGCCCTATTAAACCTACAAAGTCCCCTTTCTTAACTGAAAAAGATATATTTTTTATGACATCAGAATCTGTATAAGAGAACGAAACTGAAGATAAATTTATTAGAGAATGCATAGTTATTCTTTTATTGGGTACGGCATTTTAAAAATCCCTGAGTCAATAAATTTCTATCTAGATTCTTTCCAATAAATATAAAGATACTTACTCTTTTTTCTCCTTCTCTCCATTCTCTATCGATAGAACTCGTTAATAGCATATGTACTCCCTGAAATACCATTCTGTTAGGTAAGTTCTCTATGCTTATGATTCCTTTCATCCTATATATATCCGGCCCTAGCACTTGAAGTATATAGCTAAAAAAATCACGAAGCTTTTCAAGATTTAAATCTCCTTCAATTTTTATGCCTACAGAACTTACTTCATTATCATGCGTATGGTTTGGCTTAAATTCTTTATGGTATTCTGCGACTAGATTCTTATTTTTTGAGTCAACGATTCTCAAATTAAACTCTGTCGGATGATGCTGAGTAGCGATAAGATATCTGCCTTTCTTTGTTTTTAATAAGCATTCTTTTTCTGCCATGTCTAATTCATATAATTTGTCCGGCTCTATAATTTTATTTGACGAGCCTTTAAATTTGTTAATTATGCCTGAAAACCTTATGGCAGTGTTATTTATTAACTCAGAATTAACCTCTTTTGATCCTATTTCTAAAGCGAAAATTTTCATTGAAGGGTCGGGCCCTTTATCATATAATATCTTATAATTGTCATTTTCAAAATCATAAATCCCCAGAAATTCAAAAGGGTATTCTATTTCTAAAAATTTTTCATCTACAGTTATTTTTTGTTTGATATCGAAACTGTTTATGTTTAGAATATTTGATATAGGTACTTCTGCATTAATGGAAGTCATAATTTTTGCTACTGCATTAATACTTTTTATTTTTGCTTTGAGTTTATTTAATTCTTTATTTGAAATTAGGTCTATTTTATTTAATATTATTACATCTGCGAAAGCTATTTGTTGTTTTGCCTCTGCATCTTTGTCTATATGGTGCCAAATATGCTTTGCATCAACAAGAGTTACTATCGAATCAAGAGCATAATTTTCAATAATATTTTCTTGTGTTAAGAACGTTTGAGCTACAGGGGTAGGATTAGCAAGCCCAGTGGTTTCAATTAATAGATAATCAAACTTTTGATTCTCTTTAACAAATTTTTCAAGTATTTTTATTAAGTCACCTCGAACAGTACAACAAATACAACCGTTATTCATTTCGATAACCTCTTCATTTTCATGGACGACTAATTCTTGATCCACGCCTACTTCTCCGAATTCATTTTCAATTACAGCAATCTTTTTTCCATGATTTTCTCTTAAAATTCTATTCAAAAGAGTAGTTTTTCCACTGCCTAAAAAACCTGTTAATATAGTAACGGGGATCTTTTTATTTAAATTCGTTCTTTCCATTTAATTCACGTACATTCAAGTCCGATTTTCAGACTATTTAAGTTTTCTTCCATGAGCGAAATGAAAGTTATCCCCTGCTGGAATTGTTCTTTTTGAAGATTGTGTGCAGGACTCAATACTAGTACTTCCATCCCTACCTCAGAAGCTATTGTTTCTGCCATTTTTGGGCTTATAAGTTTCTCAAAATAAATATATTTTATTCTATGCTCTTTCGCTAAATCTATAATTCCCTTAATTTTTTTAGGTGTTGGCTCTGAATCTGGGGATATCCCGTAAGCAGCGATCATTTTAAGGTTGTATTTACGTGCAAGATAGTTGAAGGCATTATGTCCTCCAGAAATAAACTGGTTTTGCTTGCACTGGGAAAGTGAACGGAGATAGTTTGCATGTAATTTTTCGAGTTTTTTATTATAATTTTCTCCATTCTTCATATAAAAATCCTTATTTGCAGGATCTTTTTTCGAAAGTAAATCGGCAATTGCAATAACAATTTTTTGATCATTTTCAAAATCAAGCCAAAAATGTGGATCGTATTCTCCGTGATGATGATCATGATGATCTTCTGATTCTGGTTCGGTCATGATTGGTTCAATATCATTTCCTTTCGAGTCTTTGAAGAAATGTTCATCCGATTCGAATTCAGTAGGCATATGCTCAGTGAAAAAAACATATTTACCATCTTTTGCAATCTCTATGGTAAAAACAGTGATTTCTTTTTCTTCATTAAAATTTAAAAGATATGTTACTTCTTTGGGAGTGATTATATCATTATTTTTTTTCTGGTCTTGATTTTTTGACCCCATCAATTCTTTAGCCTTTTGCTCGATAGACTCAATATCTTCAGATTTTTGTATTATCATCTTCATTGCAGGATCTGCATATTCCCCTTGAACTTTAGCAAACGACCATTTGTATGTTCCGGCCTTAAGTTCAAAAATACCTGCCCATTCGAAAGAATGGGCTTCTCCCTCATGGTCGTTTTCTTCATTTTCCCCTGATTTGAGTAAACTAACTTTAGAACTAGCATCAAGGGGTGTCAGTTTTTCATTGCCGGCTCCTTCAATAATGTCGTGAGCCCAAGGCTCCATTTCAGCTCCAACGTACAAGAACATGTCTGCGTTATTTATCTTAACTATGTCGCTTGGTTTCGGCTCAAAAGAATGGGCCTCAACTCCTGGAGGAAGTAGTAAGGTAACATCTACCCTCTCTTGACCAACTTCTTTTACAAAATCATATAAAGGGTATAGCGTTGTTACAATCAGAAGTTTGTCACTAGAATTTTTGCTTATATTGCTTGGAGTTAAAAAAAAGCCTCCAATCGAAAAAATGCATAATAGCGCCACGACCATAATAAGCAAATTTTTTTTCATATATTTATGCAAATAAAATGATTTTATAAACACTATTGATTTTTATTATCAATAACAAAATGGGAATAAAATCAATAAATATCAGACAAAAATAATTTTAAAACATCACAATAAAATACTTTTATTCTTTTTTTACAGCAGGAGATATTCTTAAAAAGTCAGAAAGAAGAATTCAAAAGTAAGTATTGCAACATTTTATCTTTTCTCAAATAGCCTTATTAAAAATGAAGAAATAAACTATTTTATGCACAACAGAAGATTGCTTTACTCAACAAATAAAAGAAATGATTGCGATGATTTATGCGAAAAAAAGGTAAGATAAATTTATTTTTATATTGATAATCTTAACTTTTTAAAATATATCAAGTATAAAATATCTTGATCAATAAACAGTAGTCAATTGGAAATTAGGGAGATAGATTCAGATCATAAATAAATCATCTCTGAGCGGCACTTAACCACTTACAGATTTTGACCCTGCAATTCTCATTTACTTAAATATGCTAATCAACCTAATCCTACTTGATTGTACAATAGGCTTTATCAAAAGTTATATGCCATTACTTGACGTTTTACTTGACTATAAAAGTATCAGTTAAAGTTTGTTCAGGCCATAAAGCTTTCAATCCTCTAAAATTATGTGCCCCTTTCTTCTTTATAAAAAAGTGTCTACCCTATAATTGGAAATACTGCTTTGCTCCTCATCAAAAACTAGTTTTTAAACAAAGTAAGCCCTCAACTTTACAGTGCATTCTAACGGTATATTTATAAAACACTTTTTGTCTGGACATTGATGACACTTACTGTTGGTTCTTGCGTACAATTGTCTTATACGGGTAGGGTAAATGGAGAAGTGTTTGATAGCACGGTTCCTACCCAAGTAAAACGCTTGAATCCCCAAGCTCGTGTAGAGCCTGCTATTGTGATTATTGGCCAGGGAATGGTCGTTAAGGGTCTTGATGATTCATTACTTGGAAAAAAAGTAGGGGAAACATACCAGATTACATTACAACCGAAAGAAGCATTCGGTGAACGTAAAATGAATTTAGTAAAAACAATTCCCCTTAAACTTTTTACTGCAAAAGGAGTCTACCCTCGCGCAGGGCAAGTTTTACGCTTAGATGATATGTTAGTGCGCATCATCACGGTCTCAGGTGCACGAGTTGTTACTGATTTTAATAATCCTCTTGCAGGAAAAGAAGTAACATATGACGTTACGATTGATGCCCTTGTTACTGATGAACAACAACGCGCACGAGCAACTTTCCAAGCAATATGTAAATTTATTCCAAAATTCACCATTAGTGATGTCGTTACTGTTGAAATGCCTGGGGCACTTGAACAGTATATGATGAGTTTCAAAGATTCCTTCTCTAAAGTAATGGGCAAACCTCTTGCATTTAAAGCAGTGGCGAATGGGGAACAACCTGTTTCTGCCCAATCAGCACAATAATCCTTATAAGCCTCTGACGGACATTTTGTCGTATGGCAGAGGTGTTTTCTGAAGATATGCATCCCACAAGTGATATTGATAAAGAGCTTGCAGCATTGCTCCAACGTCAAGGTGCACGTATCAAAGTCATTGGATGCGGAGGGGGAGGAGGAAATTCAGTGAGTAGAATGAAAGAGGCAGGGATTAAAGGGTGTGAAATTATTGCTATTAATACTGATGCGCAAGATTTGTTGTATGCAAATGTTGATCATAAAATTTTAATTGGACGAGAGAGCACGCATGGTCTTGGTGCAGGGAGCAACCCCAAATTAGGTGAACAGGCAGCTCGCGAAAGTGAGCAAGAAATTAAGAAACGTCTTGCAGACACGGATATGGTATTCGTAACGTGTGGTTTAGGTGGAGGTACCGGTACAGGTAGTGCCCCTGTTGCTGCAGATATTGCAAAAAAACATGGATCGTTAGTGATCGGTATCGTAACCTTGCCGTTTACCGTTGAAGGGCAAAAGCGTATTGAGAATGCACAATGGGGTTTAGAGCGCATGATTTCGGTGTGTGATACCCTTATTGTTATTCCAAATGATAAATTACTCGAAATTGCTCCTGAACTACCCATTCATACTGCCTTTAAAGTTGCAGATGAAATTCTTACTAATTCAGTGAAAGGAATTACAGAGCTAGTAACAAAAGCAGGATTAGTCAATCTTGATTTTGCTGACGTAAAAGCAGTTATGTCAAATGGGGGTGTTTCGCTTATTGGTATTGGAGAGGCAGATACAAAGGATCGGGCACGTGATGCAGTTCATAAAGCAATTAACAACCCTTTGTTAGATGTTGATATTACCAATGCTTCGGGAGCCCTGGTTAATATCGTGGGTGGTCCAGATATGTCTCTTGATGAATATAAACAAGTAATGGAAATTATTGGAGAAAAAGTTGCCCCTGATGCCAAGATTATTTCAGGTGCGCAGATTTCACCTGATCTGGATAAATCGATTCGTGTTTTATTAATTGTTACTGGAGTGAAATCTTCACAGATTATTGGTATTTCAACTGAACTCACGGCAAAACAACAGGATGAATTAACCAGAGATTTGGGCATTGATTTTGTAGAAGAGAAGAAATAATTCTTACCGCATTCTTTAAATAAGCACTCTGAATACTCTTGCTATGGAACAAGTCAATTCCCAGGTTACCTGGAAAACGAAGATTCATTCATTTATCGTACAATCGATTCGTGTTTGGCATGTCTTAAAGAAACCAAGTTCTGAAGAATTCAAGATGGTTGCAAAGATTTCAGGTATCGGTATTCTTGCTCTTGGGGCCTTGGGCTTTATTATTTCTGACGTGATTACCCTGATAACATAAGCTTTAAATAGCACTTTCTGAATGGAATTATAACTACATACAGGACATTTCGGTTTCTGAAATGCATCTGTTCAGGTAGAAGATTATCCTTCGGGACATCACACAACCATGGAATTACCAGAAGCACTCCAAACACTCAGAAAGCAAGAAAAGCGTGGCTTTAGCCAGAGCATTGACTTGATTATTACCTTAAAGGGTATTGACCCAAAGAAAGAAACCTATTCTACAATTATTACACTTCCCCATGCCGTTAAGAAAAAGAAAGTATTTGGTTTCTTCACAAAAAAATCTGATTTATGTGAAGGAATTACTGCTCTTGACTTTCCAAAGTATAAAGATGCAAAACTTGCAAAGAAATTAGTTAAGAAATATGACGTATTTGTTGCACATGCAAAACTGATGCCCCAAGTAGCAGCAGTGTTTGGTAAAGTCCTTGGACCAACCGGTAAAATGCCTTCTCCACAATTAGGAGTATTGATGAGCGAAGATGACGCTCCATTGAAAGCATTGTTAGGACGTGTAGATACTGCCTATAAAATCCGCGTCAAAGAATTAGCAGTAAAAGCAAGCGCAGGAAATGAATCAATGAGTGATGCAGAACTTACTGCAAATATTACTGCTCTTTATCAAGGACTTATTGCCGTACTTCCGGTTAAGAAAGATAACGTACGACGTGTGTTAGTTAAAACAACAATGGGTGCCCCTGTTGAAGTGAGGATGAATTAATGGCAACTGCACAACGAACAAAGGATATTCCAGCATATAAAGTAGAACTGGTAAGTGCTCTTGCAAAAGAAATCAAACAAGCAAAAACCGTATTACTCGCCAGCACAAGTAAATTACCAAGCTCGCAATTTCATGCTATTAAGAAAAAACTTCGTGCACATGCTGCTGTTCGTGTTGCTCGAAAATCTGCCGTGGTACGTGCTATTCAAGCAGTATCCAAAGCAGGATTGCAACCTCTTGCAGACCATGTTCAATCAGATGTTGCTCTCTTCTTCTCTCAAGAAGATGCATTTGCGCTTTCAGGGTTATTGAGTGATAATAAAAGCCCCACAAAAGCAAAAGCAGGAGATATTGCTCCGATTGACATTCAAGTTGAACCTGGTCCTACCGATATGGTTCCTGGTCCTGCAATTTCTGAATTGTCCGGTGTTGGATTAAAGGTTGCTGTTGAAGGTGGTAAACTTGCGATTAAACAACCACATGTTATTGTAAAAGCAGGACAAGTCATTAAAGACAATGTTGCAAGCGTGATGGGTAAATTGAATATTTTACCAATGAGTGTTGGCTTTGAACCTCTTGCGGCATATGATAGCGTTGCTGATAAAGTATATGTGGGTATTAAGATTGACAAGAAAGCATTTATGGAAGCATTCCGTACTGATATTGCTAAAGGAAGAGGATTTGCACTTGGTTTGAATTATATCTCTTCTGACACGATCACCCCCTTATTGCATAAAGCAGCACTTCATGAAAAGGCGCTTGCTTCGAAACTATCATCTACAAAGGAGGGCGCATAATGGAATATATCTACGCAGCTTTGCTCTTGCATAAGCTTGGTCAACCAGTAACTGAAAGTAACGTTGCAAACGTTATCAAAGCAGCTGGAGCTTCAGTTGATGAAGCAAAGATCAAGACGATGCTTGCTAGTTTGCAAGGAGTTGATATTGCGGCAGAACTTGCGAATGCAAGTACTGCAGTGGCAGCAGCACCAGCAGCTGGAGCAGCACCTAAAGCAGAAGAGAAGAAAGCAGAAGAGAAGCCAGTTGAATCTGCAGCTGGGCTCGCATCACTCTTCGGATAATCCCTCTTGGGCCCTCTGAATTGTATGTACGCACAGCCAGCCTGAGCTGGTTTCTCGCTTTGGTAGTGTGAGCAGTTTATTTTTTATTTTTGCCCCCACTCCACCTCTATATTTAAATAAGAACCTTCTCCTTTTCTAGATAAGCCGACATGGCACAATGGTACTGCGCTGGTCTTGAGAACCAGTTTCCTTCGGGATATCCCGGTTCGATTCCGGGTGTCGGCGTTTTTTGATTTAAAAAAATGTAGTAAGTAGAATAGTTATGATAACCCGAACCACTTTTTCCAGAAGGGTTTCTCAGGAGTTTGTTCTGCAATTACTGGTTGTGCTTCATATGTAATGGTGGGTGCCGTTTTGAGCACAGGAGCTTCACGTGCGAGATCCTCTTCGGTTTTCTTAAGCGCTTTTTCTACTTCCATACGAGAATGTCCTTGATTTACTAATGCCCATTTGAGTGATTCTTTGGTATATCCTTTCTTAAGGTTCTTTTTGATATACTCTGAGAGATCTCCGAGATAATCCCCTTTCTTTTTCATAGCGTTTTATCTTCTTTCTCCCTTAAAAAGTTATTGTTGTTTTGCATGATGGGGTTCTTTATCGGCAATAAGGTCATAAAGGGTACGATCTCGGTAGGTTTTGAGGAACGTAAGGAAATAAGCGACTATCAAAGGACCGAGTAACAAACCTACAATACCGAGGAAGAAAAGTCCTCCAATCATCGCAACAAGAATAATTGCAGGAGAGAGATTTGTTTTTCGTGAAATAAGATAAGTACGAAGAAAATTGTCTACAAAGGAAACAATAAGTACGTTATAGAGGATATACCAGACTCCCTTTGTTGTTTCTCCTGATGCCAACATGAAGATACCGATGGGAACCCAGAGTATGAATGGACCTACAATTGGAAGGATAGATAAGAAAATTGCTAAAACGGTTAATACAAGGGCATTCTTTACTCCAAAGATGAGGAATCCTAACCCTGCAAGTCCGCCTTGCACTAATCCTACAATAACCTGGCCATATACCACTGAATCGGTAATGTCTTTGAATTGTTGCACGAGTATTTTCTCATGCGAATGGGAAAAGGGAGAAAGTGCAGAAGCAAACTCTCGTAATTTTTCTGCATCACGTAAGGCAAAAAAGAATACAAAAAAGATAATGAATACATGTAAAGAAAGTTCAGGAATCTCAAGAAATACTTTATTCATGAGAGAAAGTAAACGAGTAATCGTTTCACTCACGAAACTGTTGATACTGACTGAAACTTGAGCGATAAATTGTTCTGAAGCGGTGGGGAATACGTTGTTAATGAATTCATTAAGACTTGCTTTTTGGAAAAAGGTATAGACACTGAATACTTGTTGCAACATTACTGGAATTACAAACCAAAGGGGAAATACAATTAAAGCTAAAATACTCCCTGAAACAATAAGAGCATTTCCTGTAGGATTGGGAATCCAACGTTTTAGCCAATTAAAGCTGGGGGTGAAGAGATATGCAAGAATTAAACCACTCACAACACTCAATAATACTGGACGAATTAAGAAAAATACCAGTACTGCAAGTATGATTACTGCAATTCCCACCGTAATTTTCTTTACATCTTTGTCATCAATTTGCATTCATTTTAAAGCGGTTAGACTTATATAAAGTATTCGACCAAAGGGAATGTTTTATAAATGATTTTTTCAATGCATGGTTATGAGTTTTGTGTTGGAATCGATTATGCGCAAGGTCTCAGACCCGACGGTGCATGACGCATTTATCAAATATAGCAAAGGAATTTTTAATCAAAAGTATCTCGTTCAATCTAAAAAAGGAAAAGAAGGATGGGCTATTAAAACAAGCGCTGAATATGTTAATAGCATCATCGGTGCAGGATTAGAACGTATTTCAGGTACTGTTGATGTGACGGGAGTTATTGTTGCAACATTTAACGTAGCTGAAGAAGCAGGATTCCCGACAAAAGGATTGAAACAATTTATGGGAATTAAACAAGTAATTGTAGAGGGATCTATTCCTGCTCAAAAAATTTTAGCATTAATGCAAAAACAGCCTCGAGCATTTTACGCATTGTCGTTTACATTCCCTGGGGGAAGTATTAAAACAAAAGCAAAAGCTCCAAAAAGTGCAAAACCTTCCACAAAAGAAACTACTGAGATTGCCCCTGATTTTTGTACGTTAAAAACAACTGATGAATCTCTTGTTGCTCAAATATTACTTGATGTTCCTTCTGCTAAAACAGTAACACTTTCTCATAGCATTGCGATTACGTCTATTGAATCACCAAAAGGAATTACGGACCCGGTACAATTACGTGAAGGATCTATTCGTGTAGGAACTATTGAACGAACAGTCATTGCTGATGACGTGACAACAAAACAGTCATTTCCTTTTAGAGCCTAATATTCAATTCCTTTACGTGCAATTTTTCCTTGATCATAGGGATGTTTTATTTTTTTTATTTCGGTAACTAAATCAGCGAGTGCAAAAAGCGAAGGATACGCGATATGACTACCAGTGAGTATGAATTCTTGATTGAATGGCTTTTCTTTGATGAGTTGTTGTATATCTGCTTCAGTGCAAAGCCCTAATTGAATGGCATACAGAAATTCGTCTGCAATGATAATGTCGTATTTGCCGAAACAAGAACGTACATAGGCACAGGCTTCATCAAAAGAGTTCTTGGCTTCATTATTCGGTTTACCGATTATCCACTCACCTGAACCAAATCGTTTATATGAGAACCCTGCTAACTGTGCAAGCCCGTTCAATTCTCCCGGATATGCAATCTCGGGGTCTCCTGCGCCGTTTTTCATAGATTGTACGAGATGAACCGTATATCCATTACCTAACGCTCTGAGCGCTGTCCCTAATGCAGCAGTTGTTTTCCCTTTTCCATTTCCCCAAAAAATACTTACCTGTCCAAGTAGTGATGTATCCATATCCTTTCTTTTCTTTAGAGATTAAATATATTTATATAGTAGTACGAAGTATGAGTAAGTAGTATAAAGTATTACGATGAAAGAACGTATCTCGGCAACGCTTGACCCTCAAACAATACAGTTAGTACAAGCGCTTGTAAAAAAATTTGGTTATCGTAACAGTTCGCACCTTATTGAAGAAGCAATAAAATCATTTTCACATCAGAGGAATAAAAAATGAGGGGACAAGTGATCGTTTGGGTTTTTGTAGCATTGGGCATTACGGCAACTTTTGTTTTGTTACTTAGTATCAAAACGAATCCTCAACGACAAGAAATTACAGTTGATGATCCTGTTACTTATATGCAAACTTGTGTACGTGATGCGATTGTTGATGAATTAGATTCTCGTCTTCCTCGCGGAGGAATTGTCGACAAAGGAATCTCCCTTGAATATAATAATCTCTCTCGCACTTATTATTGCTATACACGAAGTTTATTTCAACCTTGTCTGATGCATCATCCTTTACCGCTTGAGACGCTTACCACTCAACTAATAAGTGCCACTCGCCCACTCGTAGAATCCTGTTTTGCTTCACTACAAGAACAACTTGAAGCAAGTGGAAAAGAAACGATTATGCGCTCTTTAACTTATTCCTTATTGTTTGCTCCACATTCATTGGAGATTACTCTTGAACGCCCCTTTACCATTATCGATAGAGGAACAACACGTGAATACCAGACATTTAGTTTTACCATGAAAACACCGGTGTATGAATTGATTGATCTTGCTCGTGAAATTGCAAGTCAAGAGGCGCAATTTTGTTATTTTGAATATGCAGGTTATATGATTTTGTATCCAGCAATCACTATTGAAAAGAAAACAATACAGGATGGAATAAAACTCTACACTTTGAAAGATGTATCTTCTAAACAAGAACTTACTTTTGCAACACGAGGGTGTGTGTTGCCGGCGGGACTCTGATGCGTTTTATACAACCTCTGGCTTTGGGAGAAATATGTTTACTTGTAAGTATGAGTTTTGCGTTTGCTTGGATTATGCATGAAAGCCTTGCTCTAGATACGCCTGTTCCTGTTTCTACTCCTCCTTCGCTTGCTTCATTCCTTGCATTCATTGGTACTCTTTTATTTGGAAAAACAACCGTAAGTGCTTCTACTCCGGGAGTGTGGACTTGTCCTGTAATGAAAGATGGGAGTACGTGTCAAGAAGTACAAAGTGACCTGTGTGCAACTTATTGTACCACTGCTTGTATTCCTGTACGCGCCCAGGACGTTCAACAATGTAGACTGGGGACTTGTTTTTCTTCAACAACGGGAGGTTGTAGTGCGGGAACTCCGCGAGATACTTGTACGGTGGCTGGAGGGCAATGGTTTGACGCCCCTCGTGAGAATGTGCTTCAATGTCGTTTGGGTTGTTGTTTAAGTGGACAACAAGCAGTGTTTAGCACAGAACAAGCGTGTTTACGACAAGCACAAACATTAGGCACTACAAAAGTGTTTCGTCCTGAGATACGTACGGAACTTGCGTGTATTGCATCAGGGGGAAGTGATAAAGAAGGGGCTTGTTTGATTGGACAAGATGATGAAGGAAAAAATAATTGTATCTTTGGTACGCAAACAGAATGCCAAACACGTCGAGGAGTTTTTCATGAAGGACGGTTGTGTTCCGCACCCTCATTAAACACGAGTTGTCAAGCACAGCAACGTACTGGATGTGTTGCACAAAAAGATGAGGTATATTGGTTTGATAGTTGTGGCAATCGTGAAAATATTTATGCTTTGCCAAAAACAACGAGCTTCAACGGAGGGGGCGTACAACCAAAAAGTGCCTCATGCACCTTGACGCAACAACTTACCAATGCGGGAATCTGTGGTAATTGTAACTATCTGCAGGGGAGCATTTGTAAACGAGCACCGGGTGTGGCAAGTATCGGAGATTTTGCCTGTCGAGATTTGAAATGTACTGATAGATGGGGAAACAAACGAGCGCCTGGTGAAAGCTGGTGTGCATATCAAGGAAGTACGGGCCAAGATACTAACCGGGGAACAGATACGGTCGGAAGTCGACATTTCCGTGAAACATGCGTGCAAGGAGAAGTGCAACAAGATGCTTGTCAAGACTATCGTAATGAAATCTGTGTACAAACAACAAGCGGTACTGGTGCGACACGATACACTACTGCTGCCTGTCGCTTAAATCGTTGGGCAGAATGTGTTGCCTATAATAATCCGCAAAAACCTGATGAAAAAGAAAAGTGTACTCAGAACCCTGACTGTTTTGTGAAACAAGTCTCGGTTGGACAATTTGCATTTAACTTGTGTACTCCAAAATACGTTCCGGGATTTGATTTATTGGAAAATGGAAGAGGAGAAGGATCTGAAGCAATTTGTTCAATGGGTAGTCAGAAATGTACCAAAGTCATGGTCAAAGGACTGGGAGGATGGAAATGTAAAGCAAATTGTCAATGTGATACTACCCTCTTTACTGAGCAAATGAACAATCTTTGTACTAGCCTTGGAGATTGTGGTATGAAAGCAAATTATCTGGGCACTACTTCCGAAAGTTATCGAGTGACTGGGGCCCCTGCATTGGGTACCAGTTATCGTACCGGAATTATGCGTTATGCAGACGAACGACTCTTCAAAGACCGTCCGGCTCTTGCAGGAAGCCTTGATGCGTTTTATGCCTTGACCGGTATTCCTCCAGGATTAGGCATAGGTACTGAACCGACGGATAGCACTGCTGAAACGCGTGGAGCATTGAGTATGCCGATTGGAATGGCGGGGATAGTGATAGGTCTTGCTGCAAAAACCGTTATTGGCGCACAACTCTTATCTACCGTTGGTCTTGCAACCGTACAAACCGCAACCGCAACGGCATGGGCTACTACAGTCGGGGGTCAAACTGTAAGTGCAACTGCAAGTGTAGCACACTCTCCTGCACTTGGAGCAGCAGGAGGAGCATTCATTGGGGCAACAATTGGATTTGCACTCACGAGTTTCTTACTTGACGTTACTGGAGTGGGCAGAGGATTACCTCCGGCATTGACCTATGCATTAATGGCTGCTGGAACAGTGGGGGGAGCTATTGCAGGATATGGTGTGTTAGGTGGCACCATTGGAACGGGAGGTACTTTTGGAGTAGGAGGTGCAGGATTTGCAAGCTTGGGCCCCGCAGCAAGTCTTGCAGCGGTCGGACTTATTATTATTGCCGTAGTGATTATTATCATCGTTATTATGCAAGTACTCGGGATTGGTAAAGTTAGAAAGATAGAAGCAACCTTTACTTGCAAACCCTGGCAAGCACCGACGGGAAGTGAGAAATGTGGCACGTGTGGGAGTGATGGATTCCCTTGTAGTAGATATGCTTGTTCTGCTTTGGGACAGAATTGTCAACTGATTAATGAAGCAACCGATGAACCGGAATGTGTAGGAATTAGTCGTGATGATGTGGTGCCTCCCGTGATTAGTCCACTCACCGGAGTAATTAGTGTGGGACATCAGTATAGTACTCCGGGGCCTCTGGGTTTCACATTAACAGGACCGGAAGAGTGTTTAGAACCATTTAGTCAGGTTATCTTTGGACTGGGATTGGATGAACCAGGACAATGTAAATATAGCACTTCTTCCTCTACCTCATTTGATGCTATGACTGCAGACTTTGGATTGAGTACCTTATTCCGACGAAATCATACGATGATTCTTCCTGTACCGAGCATTGAAGCATTGGGCTATACAGGGTATCAAACTAACTTTACCGCACGTCAAACACTTTATGTGCGCTGTCAGGATAAAAATGGTAATGTAAATCAAGCAAGTTATGGGATTCAATTTTGTGTGAAACGAGGATTAGATGTAACTCCCCCTGTTGTGGTAGCAAAAACACCTTCCTGGGACTATGTTGGCTTCTTGGCAACGCAACAAAATGTGACGTTGTATACCAATGAACCGGCAACTTGTCGTATCAGTGATCAAGCACAAACCTACGATGCTATGACACAAGAATTAACGTGTCTGAATGATCCAGTTGAAGATACTCCTTCCCTCTTTGGATGGGCTTGTAATACTACGGTGCACTTGCTTGCTCGTAATGATTCAACATTCTATACTCTTTGCAAAGATCAACCTTGGCTCATTGGTAAAAATGTCTCGATATATCGAGTGAATAATACTAATTACACGTATAATGCTGATGCAGTCAATATGACGTTCTTACAATTTATTGGAAGTCGATCGGGCACAGTTCCTACGCTCATTCAAACTATTCCTGAAGCAATAGTAACGAATATCACAGGTAATGGCACTACGAAACGTATTCAAACACGTAATCTTATGCAACAAACATATTCGTTTACCGTTCGAAAAAGTGTTGCGCCCTTACGCATTACGGAAGTGCAACCAAATGGCACGCTTACCTTTGGAACAATGCCTGCTTCCGTTTCTCTGGTGGTGCGCACAGGAGGAGGATTAGACGGCACGGCTACTTGTCGATATCAGTTTGGAGAACACTGGATTGATTTTAGAGATACTTTAGGATTAGTACATCGTCAAACGCTTTCATTATATAATGGAACGCATACCTTCCCCATACGATGTGAAGATCAAGCAGGGAACATTGCAGGAAGTACTGTGACCTTTACCATTAAAGCAGACACAACTATGCCTTTAATCGCTCGAGCATATGGTTCAGGAAACACTCTTACCATAATCACCAACGAACCTTCAACCTGTAAAGCAAGTACTATCGGATGTCAAGAAACTTGGCTGAATGGAACGCTTCTTTCAGGCACAGAACGAAGCCATACGCTTTCCTGGCAAGCAAAGGAAACCTATTATGTACAATGCGTTGATCAGTATCTTAATGGTCCGGGAAGTCAGTGTCAAGCAATTGTAAGGAGACAAGGAACAGCATGAAAACCATTATAAACATCCGACGTGAAGGGAAGAGTATGGAGAGAGGAATAAAAAAACGAGGACAGGTTACTTTTTTTGTATTAATTGCTCTGGTGTTGGTGGGAATTATTATTGCGTTAATTGCAATTCCTCGCTTGCGCGGACCTACTCTAGAAAGTACACAAGACCCGGCTGCCTTTTTGCGTGAATGTATTCAGCCTACGTTAACCGCTCGACTTGGAACACTTGCTGAACAAGGAGGATATCTCAACCCTGAAGGATTTATCGAATATAATAATACAAAAATAAAATATCTTTGTTATGCTAGTGAAGATTACAAAACGTGTGCCGTTCAACAACCTTTTATTAAAGAACATGTTGAAACAGAGCTCACCACTGCTTTACAAGGAACTGCTCGACAATGTGTACAGGATTTGAAGGATGCATTTCAGAGTGCAGGATATACCGTTGGAGGAACGTTTGAACGATTTACGTTAACGTTCATTCCTGGAAGTATGGTTGCTGTTATTGAAGCTCCTCTTACCTTAGAAAAACAAACGCGACGAACATATCAACAGTTTCAATTTACTCTCCCAAGTGAATATTATGATTTACTTTATCTTGCAACGAGTATTACTGAATATGAATCGCAAGTAGGCAATTCTGAAACATCTTTATATGTGCAATATTACCCAGATATTACCATGGATAAAGCGAGTTTGGGTGAAGGAAGTAGGGTGTATCGTATCAAAAATGTATTGACCCAAGAATCCTTCCAATTTGCTTCTCGCAGTTTGGTGTTTCCACCAGGGTATGGGTTTGAACGATGAAATGGCTTTTTGTTCTTTGTTTGAGTATCTTTTTAGTTAGTCTCGTAAGTGCTGCTGAACAAAGCGTATGTTGTGAAAAAACAACCTCGGGATTATATTGTCAACAAGTCCAGCCAGCCCAGTGTGCTTCAGGGAGTAAACAAGCGCCCACTTCCTGCGAATCAACGAGCTTCTGTAAACCAGGCGTATGTTATGGTACTCCTGAAGGAAACTGTATGGAAAATACTCCGCAAGTTGCCTGCAATGCTAAGAATGCAAGTTGGTCAGCTACATTCCCTGCACAATGTACGCTTGGTTGCTGCGTATTAGGAGACCAAGCAGCATTTGTTTCTCTCCCTCGTTGTAAAAAACTTTCCAGTTACTTTGGCATTCCTGTTTCTTATAATCGTGGTATTACTAATGAAGTGCAATGCATATTAAGTGTACAAAATCAAGATAAAGGTGCTTGTGTCTATGAACAAGAATTTGAAAAAACCTGTCGATTCACTACACGCGCATTGTGTGCTTCAGGAGCGAATAACACGGGACAAGGAACGTTTTACAAAGATAAGTTGTGCACTGCTCCTGAACTTGCCACTACTTGTGCAAAAACTCAGAAAACAACTTGTGTCGATGGTAAAGAAGAAGTATATTTTGTCGATAGCTGTGGAAATGCCGCCAATATATATGATGCAAGTAAAGCAAATAATGTGGAATACTGGTCAAACATCAAAACCCCTGAACAAAGTTGTAATCCAACCGGAGCTAATGCGGGAAGTCGGACGTGTGGGAATTGTGATTATTTAGGAGGAAGTATTTGTCGAAAAGCGAGTAAAGCAGACAACCCCGCCATGGGTGAATATATCTGTAAAAATTTGAATTGCGGTATGACTAGTAACGGAAAATCGTACAAACATGGAGAAAGTTGGTGTGTTAACACAGATGCAGGAAAAACTGCAGTAAGTAAAAATAGTGTGGGAAGCCGATTCTATAAACATATTTGTATTAATGGAGAAGAAAAAGTAGAAGCATGCGCTGATTATCGCCAAGAAGAATGTATCTCTGATGTTATTAAAACCAGCTCAGGGGATTTCTCACAGGCTGCTTGTCGTGTGAATCGCTGGCAAGACTGTACTACCCAAACCGATAAAGAAAGTTGTGAAAATCGTGATCGACGAGACTGTGCTTGGAAACCGGGAACGGGCGCAAACACTGACGCTTGTGTTCCCTTGAATGCACCAGGATTGCAATTCTGGCAAGGAGAACAGACAAAAGAAATTTGCGGAAAAGCCTCTGCAACTTGTACTGCTGTATTTGAAAAGGGAGTCTTTGGAGGAGAAGAATGTAAACAAAATTGTGAATGCCTTACCGGACAATGGCTTCAAAGACGAAATGAATTGTGTAACGCTCTCGGAGATTGTGGTCCAAATGTGAATTGGTTTAATCAGAAAGGATATACTGACGGGTATAAAGTTGTTGGACCATAACTCGTATGCTTTACGTGGATATCTGACGTACGTGATACCCTGTTCGGGATAGAGCGGCACTTACCTTCGTCGTGATGCTTGTTGATTTTATCACTCGTTGTTCACTTCTTTGCATATGGTTGTATACTTACCTGTATCTTTTTAATCTCAGCACGCATACACTACCTATGCGTTCTCGTTCTTTAGGATTACTCAGTGCAGGATTGATGGGGCTTACCTCGTTGAGTGAAGGTTCTCTTCCCTCTCGTCTTCCTGAGCTTCCTCATGCGATGCCCCTGTTTAAAACAACAATTGAACTTTGCCCCGAGGCGGGGATATTACCTACACTTCATTGGAATTCGGAAGAATATGAACTCGTCCCTGGTCTCCAAGATCCTTCCTCTGCTCAACATATTTTTGATGAGATGGAAGAACAGGTTAAGGATTTAGAAACACTTGCCGTTGGAGGAGTAACGTTGCGTCACCGTGAGAGCGATGATTTATTAAAATTCTATCCTGAAGATCCTGTTTACCCTGGGCAGGCCCCTGGTGATTCGTATGCGGGAACTTCCTTTGTGTTATTTTATATCAATCTTGATAAACATCCTCCTGTGTTTACCTTACGGATTGCGCGTGATGGCACGAACATATATACGTCAAATTTTGACCTTGCTCGTGAACCTACTCGACGAGGATTCTTGCTTTTTAGCCCTCGTGAGCTTGCTCCCCAAGACTATCGTTTACACGGTCCTGCTCGATATACTGTTGAAACTCTGATCGAAGATGATGAAGATCCTGACGGAGAGCCACGAGTTGAACAAAAGCTTGATTTTTTTATTGAGTATAAATGAAAGAGAAACATAGTTCTACTTCTTACCCTTTCAAAAGATATGGAAATCATCTTTATTCGCTATGCGGAGAAACAAGAAGGAGATGGCGATTTACCCCTTTCTGAAAATGGGAAGAAATAAGCACAAAATCTTGCCAAACGCTTAGAGAACGAGCACTTTGATGAGTTTTATTGTAGTGAATTACTTCGCTCTCGTGAAACAGCACAATTTGTTTCAAAAACTATCAATCTTAATCCAATAATCTAATCTTCGTTAAATGAATTTGAACCCTCTCTTTTAAAAATGGATCGAAAAGCGTGGAGTGAAAAAGAAACTAACCACTACAAAGCACTGTGTTCCTTTCTCGCCACCTTTACTTAACGTGGAGATGAAACTAAACGAATCTTGATTATTGCGCACGGAAATACCAATAGAATTATACTTACTATCTTACTTGAGTTACATATGAAAAATATCATTAGATTTAGGTTGCTTGAAACGGGAATAAGTGAAGTTTATTGGATGCCAAAATTAAAAAATTGGAGAATGAAATATTGGAATGATGTTTCACATCAACCTAAAGAACTCGTTGAAACAGTTAGTAACTATTAACTTTGAAGAAACCAAAACCTATAAAAAACAAGAGAACAAGTGATTTTATGCTTCCTGAAGAATGAGGGCATTATAATACGCTCTTTTCTCACCAGAATCACTTTAGATCCTAATCAAAAAAAACAATTCTTATCTTTGAGAAGCAACTCTTTTAATTATCTTTGCGGTTTCCTTTAAAATATCATCTTCTGAATAGTTCTCTTTAATAAAATCCTTCTCTCTTTTTGAAACCATGTTAAAATATTTCTTATCGGAAAATAGTTTTTTTATTTCATCAACCCATTTATTAATGTTATTTTTTTCCATTAATATTCCCCCCTTTCCTACAGAATCTCTTAAACCTGCAATATTACTTGCAATGACAGGTATCCCGTTTGTCATTGCTTCTATTGTAACCCTTCCAAATGCTTCTTCCCATTGAGACGGAACCAACATAATTTTTATTTTTTTATATAGATTTTTTGGATCATCTTCAGGGGGAAAAATGTTTATATTTGGACAATCATTAAAATTCACATATTCTGGCAAAGAACCATCAAAAACCGACCCTTCTGATTCTGTTATCCTTTTTATATATTCTTTTGAGAAGGTCTTTGAATTCGAATTTTCTTTTAAAGATGACCATCCCAAGACCGTTCCAAATTTTAGTGAAGGCAATTTTTTTGCAATTTCTCTAAAAACCAATCCTCCTTTTCTTTCCAAAGGATTAAACATAAAAATTAATTCATTTTTTAAAGGAGAAAAATTTTTATTATCTATGATATAATTTTCTATCTCTATGAGAGGGTTAATAATTATAGACTTTCTTTGCCAATTCCTTAAAACATAATTTTTTACAAATCTTGATGTGGAAATGATTGCAGTAGGGGCATATTCAGAATCTTTAGCAAGACTTATTTTAATAGGAACTTTACATACCCTCATAATCGAGGGGATCGAATTTTTTTTTGCTAATTTAAGAGCCACATCGCTCCACATAAGTTGAGTTAAAATTATATCTGGCTTAAATTCAAATATTTTTTCTTCTATTTTTTTCTCACGATTTTTATGCGGAATTGTATGCATTTTAACCTCATTAAAACCTGAAATATTTTCTGTTTTTTTATATCTTTCATCAGTAATAGCAAGAATATCATAATTAAATTTATTTTTTAAATTCTTTAAAAGAGAGTAAGCGCTTATTTCAGCACCGCCGTGTGAAGGGACGTACATCCCACATATGTACATGACCTTCATTTTAATTCCTCTAGAAAAATTTTCTCTAAGTCTTCATATTTATCAAATTCCCCTACAATCTTTTGATAATTTTCTTTGCTAGAATTTCTTTCATTCAAGAAGTCTCTTATCATATCTGTTAATTTAGATATATTCTCAAATGGGAAGAATATCTTGCCGATCCCCAATTTTTCTAATTTTAATGCCCTTATCTCTTGATTATCAATAATTCTTTCTCCTGGAATTAATAGCGCTTTCTTTCCATAATTAATTAAATCTAGCATTGTGAAATACCCTGCCTCTGATATAATGACCTTTGAAGAAGAAAGCAGGCTTCCAAAATCCTTCTTCCAAATCACAGTTTCAAAATTATCGTTCGCGAGAACTGATTTTGAATTTCCCCTTATCACCGCTATTTTGAGATTTTCATTTTCTTTCACTATCCTTCTTAAGGCCAAAATAACTTTTCTTAAAAATATTTTTGAAGACGGTCTGCCTCCACCACCGCATGTAACGAGAATGTCATTTTTTAATTTCTTTTTCGATTCTTCTTTTGCGATTTTAAGGGGGTTTACTATTATTTCATTTTTCATTTTTATATCTTTAAATTCTGGACCATAAAGTGTTATAATTTTATTAAAAACTTCATATGCTTTTTTTGTTTAAGAGCGAATCTAAAAGTGTCTCTGAGAGGATAATTGAGAAGGATTGTTTTAATTTCCCTTTCTTCAAATTTTTTAACAAGGTTTAAATCAAAAAAAGTAGATAAGATGACACAGTCTATCTTTTTTTCTATTGCAAAATTGTAGATTTCATTTTTTTGGCTGTAGTCGCACATTCCTCCAATTGTATAATTAATATGTGCTGCTTCATTGAGATTTTTAATATTTACCGTTTTATCAATATTGAAATTTCTTGAAAATGGCATATCTGATAAGATGGTTACATTTTTATTATTTTTAGATAAAAAGTTAGCCAAAGAAGTAGTTATCTTTCCATGACCCATCGTTCCTCCAGAGTTTAAAGAGATAATTAGAATGTTTTTCATCTTATTTTTTCCAGATCTTCTTCAATTTCTTTTTTATCATGCAGAATAGAAACATTAACTTTGTGTTTTACCTCTCTAACTTTAATTTTTCCAATTTCATATACTTCAATGCCATCGATAATCGATGAAATTTTCCATTCTTTTGGAATTTCTAATTTTTCTTTTAATATTAAATAACTTTCTACTGGAGATCCTTTGTATCTTTTGTAAGTTCTATCATATAATCCAAATGACCTATTTTTTATATCTCCTCCAAGATAAATTTCACCAGATAGGTTATTTAATTTATTAAGAATGTATTCCTTGGCTAATTGCTTAATTTCTTCTTGATTTTCATATAATTTCTTTTTTGGTTTAATCTCATCTATGTGGTGTGAATCATTAATACTCAATATCCTCCACTTTGCCTCAGAAAACTCTAAAATATTGATACAGGCATTGTCTTGTTTGATATTTATAAAATCATTTTTCTCTTTTCCCTGTGAAAGATTAATGAGTGCGATGTTTACTCCAGAATGTGTAACTATTGCTATTGTTCCTTTCTCTTTTTCTAAATTTTTCAAGAACGACTTTACTCTTTTTATTAAGTCCCAAATATTTTCTCCTCCATAAGGCCTAATTTCATATTTTGACATTCCAGACTCTAGCATCAGTTTATATTTTTCAACCCATTTATCAGATGAAGGATCAACTTCTCCAGGATCATATTCTTGTAACCTCTCCTCTTGAATTATCTTCATATTAACAGTTTTGCTTAATATGTTCGAAGTTTGCAAGGCCCTTTTTAAGTCACTAGAAATTAACTTGTCAAATTTAATATTTTTTAATCTCTCGGATAATTTGTTTATTTGACTAATGCCCCAATCGTTTAATCCCTCTTCTTTATTTTGTCCCCAGTCTTTATCTGACTTATTAAAATTCGTTTCGCCATGCCTGATAAGATATATTTTTAATGCCATTTTTTAATTATGTACTGAGGGTTTAAATCAGTTTTTATTCATACCTCCTTAATATTTCAAAAACTCTTTCACCCCAAAGGAGGCTTTGATTTCTACCGTCCCAATCAATATCTTCAAATGGTGAATCAATCCTATCTCGAGTACATAAAGTTTCGAGAGCATTTTTCAGTTTTCTCAGCGCGATCAACTTGCCCGTGTTATTTAAAATATATTCTCGAGGATTATATCTCTCTGAACTGGACAATACTTTTTCTATGACTTCCGTTAAACCCTCAGGGTTTGGCTCAAATAGTTCTCCAGTCTTGGAATTAATGTGCTTTTTTGTGGGATAACTCGTATCCGAAGGAACTAACACTGGTATCCCTGCAGAAAGACATTCCATTTTAAATCTGTTAATACCTTCAACTTTTGTAGTTAATATCCCCATTTTTGCTAAATTAATCTGACTGTTCATCATTTCTTTTGAATCTGGAAAATCTGCATTACTCTTAGCTTTATTATATGGAAAATCTATATTGGCCCCGAGTCTTTCTGCTAATGAGATACATTTATTTCTCAATTCATATTCTGAATCAGATCCCCCCTCAACAAAATGCCCTAATTTCAAAAATTTTCTACTGGGAAGTAAACCTGCTGCCTTGATGAACATTTCTGGTCTTTTGAAGTCAGTCCAATGAGAAACTTGAATTCCAGCGTATTTTTTTTTAATTCTCAATGGTTTGAATTCATCCGTATCTACGAAATCGGCAGGTCCAATATCTAAACAAATACTCTGTGGGAATTTTCTGAGGGTTTCATCCCAATAAGATAGATCCTCTACTAATTTTATATCCGCATGTTCTGCTTCATTTATTCCCCTCATCGCTAACATATCTCTGGAAATCTTCCTCAAATGCAGTAAAAATTTTATGATAAACGCTATCTTTTTCAAATACCCTCATTTTTCTAACTCTTCTGCTTAGTGTAGCGAGGTATTTTTGTTCTAAATTAAGGAATTGTAATGCTTCTGTAATCCCAAATTTTTGAACTAGTGTCTTAAATTGTGAAAATTCACCTATTGGAAGCCTTCTCATAAATGGACGATAAAATACACTCTTCGGGGATTCTTTCATTTCGTCAACGCATCTAGCAAGATAATCTTGTTGCAAGAATACTATATCTGCATCATTAGTATAGACAAACTCTCCAGTTGCTTGGGAAATCGCTTTGTTGCGAACATTTCCAGGATTAAAATCGCTTAAATCAGATTTTGGTTTATGATATTCAAAGATATGTTTAATTCCTTTAATCTTCGAGAATCTTGGATTTTCGCCCTGTTCAGAAACAATTACTTCATGAGAAACATCTTGCTGAGATAACATTGACTGAATGGATATTTTTGCTCTCTCTAAGTCAAATTGACCGTATATAGGCACAACCACACTTAGTTCTGGATTTTCGGGCATAATTGTTTAAGACAGTGTAATTTATAAATTTACTTCTTTTTAGTTACTACAATATTAAGAAGTATGAACCGAGCGTTATCCTACTCTTTTCTTCACCCCTTCTGAGTTACATCAAAACCTACATGTTTAAATAACTCTTTACCCTCTAAGATTATGCACCCTCGTCTTGAACAACGGTTAAAATCTGGTTTTCTAGCTCTTGGCATCGGCGTTGGTTCTCTTGGATTGAGTGGTTGTGCAAATCAACTGATGTATCATGTTGATGGGATTAACCCTTATACAAACACTCCTGTTGGAAGTGGGAGCGGACAAGTTAATCAAACTTTACCGAAAACTCCTGAAGAACAAGAACGTATACGTTTACATAATGAAGCCATTCGTCAAGATTGGGAAAGACGTAAACAATTGAGACAATTTACGCCTGATGAAATAGAGGGTATAACAAAAGCAGAAAAAACATTGGATGAATGGTATAAAAAACGAGGAATGCCTAACCCTAATCTGAAAGATAACCTATTCTACAAACCTTAATTTTTGTTCCTGATATATTTATATATGCGTTTTCTCTCGATAGAATATGCCTAAAAGAGTGAAAAAGTATCTGCTTATTTCGCATATTCAAATTTTTTTACTTCTCTCATTGTCAATTACTATCCCTGGATTAGTTTCTGCGACTTCGACAACACCGACGGGAACAGGATTTTCAGAATGGGTAAGAAGAATTGCAAGCGGTAATGCATTACAGGGGTCAAGCGCCGTAACTATTCAAGCAGGAGCAAGCGTTCCAGCAGGCACGTACTCTTCAGGTACTTTTAATGTAAATGGCCAATTATTTTCAGCTACACCAACAAACCCTCTTGCTGTTGTAGAATCAAGCGCAGGAACTACCGTTGCAAGTGGAGGACTACCAATTCAAGGTGCTCCTGCTGCCCCTTCTGTTCCAGGACAAATAACTGCTGATACTGCAATCACCAAGGTGGCTACACCTGGAGCAGCTGCGGGAAGCGCACTCATCCAAGGATTATTTTGGGGAGTAGCATTATATGCAGGGATTAAAATGTTAGGCGGATTATTTGGTGCTGGGGAGAAGACTACAAATGCGCTTGCAAATGCTGCGCTTGTTGGAGGAATAGGGGGTGGAGCGGTTAAGGCGGCTATTTTGTCTTTTAGACCTGAAACAACGGCTGCTTCAAAAGTCAACTTCTTAGGCGGTTCATTCACGCCCGGACAACTGGGCTTTGGAGCGGGGGTGGCGATTGCAGTGATTGTGTTCTTGGTTATGTATAAAGATACGAAGACAAAAATAGTCAATTATCAGTGTTTACCTTGGGAACCTGCATTGGGTGGAGCGAACTGTGGAGAGTGTAATAAGAATCCGTTACAACCTTGTTCTGAATATCGCTGTAAATCATTGGGACAGGCATGTGAGTTAGTGAATCCAGGGACAGATGCTGAGAAATGTATTTGGAAGAGTAAGAATGACGTGACCTCGCCGACTATTACTCCGTGGGAAGAAGCATTAAAACCAACTGGATTACGCTATGTTCCTTTAGAATCTCGTCCAAATGCCCGTGGAACGCGTATCGTGAGTGCAAATGGGGATTGCTTGGATGCGTTTACCCCTCTCGAATTTGGTATTACGACGAATGAACAAGCCCAATGTAAACTTGACTTCAAGAATGCTAATTACAGTGCAATGCAGTTCCTCTTTGGGGGAAGCAATTACTATGTGACCAATCATACTCAGAAAATGAAATTGCCTTCCGCAACAGCAGGTGATGGTATTGTCTTACAGAATGACGGCACCTTTGATTTGTATGTGAAGTGTCAAGATGCGAATGGGAACGTAAATGAAGATGTATATTTGATTGAATATTGTGTGAAGAAAGGTCCAGATACAACTCCTCCGGTGATTGTAGATACATCTATTCCTTCAGGAAGTCCGGTACGATTTGGAGCGGACGCCGTACCACTTGAGGTGTATATCCAAGAACCAGCACAGTGTAAATGGAGTCGGATGAGTAAACCGTATGATGATATGGAACATCTCTTTACTTGTGCGACTTCACCTACTCAATTAAATGGTGATTTAAGTTATACCTGTACGGGCAATCTTACCGGCATCAAAGATAGAGCAGACAATCAATTTTATTTCAGATGTCAAGATTTAAGCAATAACACGATGGTGCAAAGTTATCCGTTTGTATTGAAAGGAAGTCAACCATTGACTCTCCTTGAAACGAGCCCGAATGGAACGTTATATGGTGCAACAACGACGGTACCTGTGACGCTCGCTATTAAAACTGATGATGGAGCAGAAGCAGGAAAAGCAACTTGTTATTACAGCGCTCCAACTACTTTAGGAGAACCTATCAAGTTTTTCTCTACCGAAAGCTTTACGCATAGTCAACAAGTTGATGTAGGAGCAGGATTCCATCAATATTCCCTATTCTGTGTTGATGCAGGAGGAAATACGGCAAACCGTACGATTAACTTTACGATGAACATTGATCAACAAGCTCCGCGAGTCACGCGCGTGTATCGTGAAGAAGCATTAAAGATTGTGACTGATGAAGCTGCGGAATGTGCTTACTCATTGAACAGTTGTAATTTTGATTTAGATGACGGTATTAAGTTACAATATAGCAAACCAGATGTGCAAAATCAACATTTCGTTGATTGGAAATCAAGCTCGACGTATTATGTTAAGTGTGTAGACAAGTATGGCAATCAACCTGACCCTGTAGAATGTTCTGTGGTCGTTAGTCCGAAGCAATTTTTGAATGCAACGAATAACTAAAGACTAAGAGAAAAATAATTACGATTCAATATGCTTCTTTAACGCCTGGAATGAAGGCAATCCCAGTTCATATCGTTGATTGTCAGTAATCGTGCTTTTTTCTGTTGGCCATTGTTTTAAAATACCTGCTTTGGTACGATATGCTTGTGTACCATATATTTGTTTTTTCTTTCTTAACATTAAAGATTTATCGATAAGTTGTGCTTTCAAATGAACATGTTTACGATATCCTTTTTTCCGAGCATTATATTCATGAATTTGTGCTTGTTTGTTATCTTGGACGTTCATTGCATGATGCAGGATAAGAGCGGTAATATAATGCTCTTTAGCTGAAAGAAATTTTCTATGCAATACTACTCTCTTCAGTTCTTGAATAACTCTTCGGTGCTTTTCATAAAACTCTGCATCGGTATATTTCTGTTCCCCATTTTTGATGAGATGTTGATCTCTACGGTAAAGGGATTCAAAGGACGTAGGTGATTGAGACATTAGAGATACCTCATTTTTCTACAGAACAGGGAGAGACCTGTTCAAGTTCACATACATAATCAAAATGGGTGTCAAAGAGATCGTTTTCTGCATACTCTACGGTACCTATCCCATTATTATAGAACGTGCCTTTCTTTGGTTTGAATAGAATAGAGACTACCTGGTCTTTGAGTTTTTGAGAAAGTAACAATCCAGCAGGAGTAATCGTGAGATCATTCAAGATTATCTTCTTTTTTGAAGCATGTATATTCCCCAGTATGGCACATGTTCGTGTAGTAGACAATGATTTCTGAATTGTGTCTGCAAGCGACCTTTCTAACGCTTCCTGATTTTGTACCTCATTCGGTGCGATATAGAGAACTCTTACATTTTTTGGTAATGCTTTAATCAATTGTATATAGGCAGGACTCAAAAGTCCACTTGTACCTATCTTCTGAGCATAAGAAAGCATGTCCTTTAAAGCTATTTCTTGAAATTCTTGAGGTATTTCTAAACAGACGGTAAAATCTTCTTTTTGAGCTAACTCTTGAAATAAATGAGAGAGAAGAGCAGGTATTTCATTTGTTCCATGCATTTCTCCGAAAAGAATGAGTTTCTTTCCCCTTATGAATGAAAGCAGTTTCTCAGCCATGTTATTCTACTAAATTATTAGTTACCTCACTAGTTACATTGTAGCCTGACTGCTCTTCAAGCCATAACCATTGCCCATTAGGATTAAGTTCTAAGAAATAATATTTTTTATCTTTTGAATAGATAAAATCAAAGGCACCGAAATGTAACCCATAGTGCATAAGCATAGTGGCACAAAACTCTTTTACTTTTTTAGGAAGTTCCACTTGTTGGTACGTAACATTTTCAAAATCGTACCGCCGATAATCAATTTTTGATCTTTCAGAGTCTTGAGAATGAATCGCAATTCCCGTTGTAGTGGTATCTGTTGCAATTATTCTGATTTCAAATTCTTTTTCAATATATTCTTGAAATAACGATGGGTGACTGGAAACAAGTGCAGAATTTCTCATTTGTGCTTCAGTCACTTTATTAGTATAAACCACCTTATTTCCTTCCGGGGTCCTAATTACTGCCCCTTTCTGTAACTTAAAGCAGATATTTCCCATATGTTCTCTATAAAAATTTTCTAAATCTGCAGGATCAGTAGTTACAATCGTATCTGGAACAAGCATCCCTCTTTCTAATGCGAATTTAATTTGATGGAGTTTACTATTTGCATAAAAATGATTTTGGGGGCGATTTACCACTTTTCCACTATGGGTCATTAATAAACCATCCCACGTCTTCTCACATTCATCAGTTACCAAATCTTGTAAATCTTTAGGTTGTCCTTTATTTCTATCAGGAATCATCACTCGTCGATTCCAAATATTCCATGAAGAGTCTAATTCGATAGACCTCTGCTTGTCAGCGAGAGTATAACTTCCATTTTTAGAATAAAATTTTATTTTATAATCGCTTAATAAATTTTCGGTAACAACTGTGAAATTTTCTACGCCTCTCCGATCTAACTCCCGTCGTACTGATAAAGCGTGAGGATCATCAGAATAAGTGAGAATTAAAACTTTCTTTTTCATTAGTTTTAATGAACTTTTTTACCAGTCATCTATTGTTGGAATACCGCGAAAAGTACAAATCGAACATGTTAGTCCTGCAGTTACATTTGGTTGCTTTTCTAAATACATTTCGGCAAAAGCGGTGTAGTGGGCAGAAGAGGCACGATATTGATTTGTTCCTAAATTCCCAAGTCTGTTTCCTCCCTCCACTACCTCTTCTAAGGCTTTGTCCATGATTGATCTATCGATTCAAACTATTTAAGTTTATTGGTAATTTGGAGAGATGTTTGTAACGTGTGGTTCGAAGAACTGAGAGAACTTCTTTGCATTGATTTTAGCATCTGCGAGATTTACCGCCCAAGCAGTACCCGTATCTCGGAGTTGTTCAGGCGTCAGAAACAACCAGCCTTCATAATTGAAGCGGACAGCAATGACGGGGGTGAGGCCGATCATATGTGCGAAGAGTACAAAATCTTCTATTTGAGCTTTAGAAATGTAAATGATTCGTTGCTTACTTGATTTTGCTTCTATGACATACCCCTTTCTTCCTACCTTTGCTGCAAGCAAATCACAAGGAGAATTATCATTGACGCCAGAACCTGCGACTCTGACTGCCCGCCAGTTATTATCAGTGAAAATTTGAAGTAACTCTCGTTCAGCCTTAGAACCCTTTGCTTTGTTTGAAGGCATTTTACAAATCCTTTGCTTGCAATGTGCGCCGACCGTTGAGTTTTGCGCGCGTTGCTGCTTTGTCTAAAAGTTCGAGTACTTTACTATTGAGTGCATCGGCAACTTCAGTGGACACTTGTAAATCAGGAACTGCTGCTTTAATTTTACTTTTTACGATCAGCTCGACCATCTTTTTTCTCCTCTTTAGATTCTTTTTTTGTTTCTACTACTTCAGGTTTCATAAATGGGAAGAAAATAACATCTCGAATAGAAGGACTATTAGTAAGAAGCATGGTAATACGATCAATACCCATTCCATAGCCTGCAGTTGGAGGAAGGCCAAGTTTAAGTGCATCGATAAAATCAGTATCCATTGGCATGGCATCTGCGGAACCCTCTTTGAGAAGCTCGGCTTGTTCTTTCAAACGTGCTTCTTGGTCAAGCGGGTCATTGAGTTCATCATACGCTTTCATTATTTCTGCCCCATCAATAATAAGTTGTACTGAATTTATTTTACTTTGATCTTGAGCATTTCGTTTTGCAAGAGCGATCATTTCAACCGGATAATGCGTAAGAAATGTTGGTTGGATAATGCTTGGACGTACAACTCGTTTATAGAGCTCATCAAGTAACGCACCATAGTGCGTACAAGTACGAATATCAACATCTCGCAACCCTTTCCCTTGAATTTCTGCTTTTAATTTTTCATAGGTATTCACTTTATCAATATCTATATCTGCTTCTTTGAGCATAAGATCTCTGAAGGTGACTCGTTTGAAAGGAAGTTTAAGTGATATTTTTTTCCCTTGATAGTCTATTTCATCTTCTAATGCGAGTGCTTTTTTCAAACGCTTAAATAATTCTTCTGTAAGAGTCATATGATATTCATAGGTTTTATAGGCTGCATAATATTCCATCATCGTAAATTCAGGATTGTGTTGTCTATCGATTCCTTCATTTCTAAAATTTTTACATATGGTGAAGACTCGTTCATATCCTCCAACCACAAGTCGCTTCAAATAAAGCTCTGGAGAGATAGAGAGATAGAGTGAAATATCTAATGCATTCAGATGTGTTTTAAATGGTGTAGCAGAGGCACCCCCGTAGATTGATTGCAGTGCAGGAGTTTCTACTTCTAAGAACCCTTCTTCTTGTAAATAGGAACGAAGAGTGCCAAGAATGGTTGCTCGTGTTTCAAATGTTTTTTTGACATCAGGATTCATCAATAAATCTACGTATCGTTTGCGATAGCGTTCTTCTTTATCTTCAAGACCATGCCATTTATCAGGTAAGGATGCGAGCGATTTAGAAAGCAAGGTAAGGGAATGCACTTCAATAGATAATTCCCCTCGCTTAGTACGAAAGATAGTTCCTTCAACGTTGATGATATCTCCTGTGTCAATTGATGTTTTGGTGAAAGCGCTTACTTTTGCAGGC
Source organism: Candidatus Pacearchaeota archaeon (assembly GCA_016866955.1). Classification (GTDB taxonomy): domain Archaea; phylum Nanobdellota; class Nanobdellia; order Pacearchaeales; family GW2011-AR1; genus SICV01. The sequence goes on from VGKT01000001.1 coordinate 129,606, forward strand.
GTGTTTGGTTCTTGAAGGACTATTTGTATGGTGCCCGTGCCATCTCGTACCGTTCCAAAGGCAATTTTGCCTAAATCTCGGAAAGCCATAAGTCTCCCTACGATTGCAACGTGTGCTTTTACCGTATGTTCAGGAAGTAAGGCTTTGTGTTGTTTTTGAAGCTGAGCAGCGGTATGCGTACGAACGCTTTCTTGGGGGTAAGGATTGATTCCTGCTTTTTGCAAGGCCTCTACTTTTTTAAGCCGTTCTTTGAAAAATTCATCGTGGCGTGACATGAAGGGTAACGGGAAGCGAGGTTTAAAGGGTTTTCTACAGCAATTTAAACTCTTTCATGTCATCTTGCCAACGTTCAGGTTGTTCTTTAACCTCGTATATTTTTGCATGTGTTGGACCTCGTTTACAAACTGCTACCATTGCATCAACAGATTTACTCTCTCCTTGAATAAAAATCTCCATCTTCCCATCATCTTCTCGTTTACGCATAAATCCGACAATCCCGTATTGCTTTGCATGTTGCATAATGAAGTTTTTATAAAACATACTTGAAAGAAGTCCTGAAATGTATAAACGTACTGCTTTTCTCATACTTGTTCTAAGGAAAAGGGATTAAAATGGTTTGCGGTATCTAGGAAAGAGTGTTGGGCATTAACGATTGAAGCTCTTTTTCACGAGCGCGTTGTTCTGCTCTCTTTTGATGATAGACTGCTGATTCTTCTAAAAGTCGAAGATGTTGTACATTTTTCCAATCTCCTTTGTAGAGTTTTGCTGCTTGTTTATCCATTTCTAGTGGATTACCCACAAATAATACTCCTTTATCAGATGCGTCAATGATGGTTGCATCAGGCATTTTTACTTTTAAAATATCATGAATTGCGTATTTGAGGGGGTGTTCACGAAGTTTATTTTTTGTCTGAGAAAACCAGCCTGCGTAATGTTTTGCAGGAAAAGCTCCAATCATATTTGCTAATGCTCCTGCATATTCAAGTTCTGGATGTTCACATGGGGCAGGAAGAGAGATAATATATGCTTCTTTCAGTGCAATAGGGTAAGCAATTGATTCAAATTTGAGAAATTCTCCGTTTTGAGTGTGTTCTACTGCTGCTGTGTTCAAATCAATGAAACTCACCGGGTAGTTTTCAGCAAGGCGGGTATATCCTGCTGCTTCAAACATGTCTTCAGTTGAAGCTCCATCGCTCCCTTCTGCAATAAAGACCCGTGCAGGGCTTTGTTTCTTTGCAAGACAGTATTTGAGGACTGCTTCCACTAATCCTAATTTAGTAATCGTGCCCTCTGGTTGGACTGATGGTTTGAGAATGATGGTTTGTTGCTTAGCAAGCTCTAAATCAAATTTGATAATGTCTAACACGCGTGGAATTGTTTCTTCATACGATTTGAATTTTACTGATACCCCTTTTGCTACCATCTTGAAACTTCCCCTATTTGTTATTTAAAGATTGTTATACTCTATTCTCCGTCTTCTCGTCTATCTAATTCATTGTTGACGACTGCAATTGTTTGAGAAGCGAAGTACATTCGTTTCCCGATAGATACCGGAATACATTTTTGTTTTAAACGTTTCCATTCTTTCTGAGGTAATCCTTTGTGATCTCCCAGAATAAAGACGGCATCGTCTTTAATGTCCGCTTTTCGAATATCTTCCCCTTCATTATCAAGCATGTAGATTGTTTTTCCTTTCTCTTTTAATTCTTCAACAAGTTCAAGAAATCCCTTTTTTTCAATCCAATATCCGGGAAATACTTCATATTTTTCTCCTTCTCGATATTTATATAACATTTTCTTGAGAATATCTGAAACGTTCTTCTTGCTTAGATAGATCTTGTCTTCTCCTGTTTTTCCCTCTGTTTTTGGTTTTAATTCTAAATGACGTGAAGGAGTAGGGGGGCCTGCAAAAATCATGTGCAAAGTGGTATCCGTACGAATTTTATGACTTAAGAAAAATGAAGCAATTACTGAATGAATGGCGATATCAATTCTCCCTGATGCTTGGAGGTCTTCTTTAATGTAATTACCTGCCGTGGGAGCAGTACGAGAATAATAGAGGAAGCTACGTGCCATAATAATAAAGAGATTTGAGGGATTAAAAGGGTTTAGTTATACACGAATTGGGGACGAGCGATGATGGTTCCTTCTTTTACGGTTTTTACGATCGAGATAAGGCGATCGTTATGATAGAGTGCATAATAGGGTGCATCGGGAGCTTTCCCCAGTATATCTTTTGCCATGACGGGCTTTCCTTTCAAAAACATAGGGACAATAGAGGGTTGGGCTTGTACAAGAGGGAGTACTTTTTGTATGGCCTCAGTTGCAGGAATAAGCATCTTCCGGAGAGGAGTTTCATCTCCTGCTTTGAGTGCTTCAAGTGCCTTATCCACTTCATAGAGCGTATAACTTGGCTCAGTAAAGATAGAAGCTTGGATCCTTCTGAGTTCTAACATGTGTGCACCCCCGAGCTCTTCACCTATGTCATGAATTAATTTACGAATATAGGTACCTGCTTGGACAATGGTATGGAAAAGAATGTCCGTGCCTTCCTGTTCAAGAATATCGAATGATTTAACTTCACGCTCTCTTATTGCCCGCTTGACTCGACTTCGTACAGGAGGAAGTTGGTTTATTTTTCCAATGAACTGTGTGATAGTTGCATCTAGTTTCTTCTTATCTACCTCTTCGTGTAAACGCATAATGCCCACATAGGTCTTATCTTTATGCATAAACCATTCATTGAGACGACAGGCTCTTCCTAATGCGACAGGAAGCACCCCTGAGACCATGGGGTCAAGTGTACCAAAATGTGAAGTCTTTGTCAGATTCAATTTATTTTTTATTAAACTAGATACTTGGAAGCTAGTAGGGCCAGAGGGTTTGTCTATAGGGAGGATGCTAAAGTTGAGAAGTTCTTTGAGAGGAACCATGATGTAGAGATTAGATAGTCCCTTTTAAGTATTGTTTTCGCATGTTTTCTGGAAAACGTTCAATAGCATAGCGGAGCATGGTGCGAGGCATTGCCTTATAGTGTTGCTTGAGAAAAGTGATAAGTGTTGCTTCGTCTCGTTTTCCTACCTCGCGCAACATCCAGCCAACGGCTTTGCGAATAAGATCGTGCTTATCTTTGAGCAAGATTTCTGCAATCTTGAGGGTTTCGGTGTATCTTTTTTGTTTGATGAAGTGAAAGGTCGTAATAATCGCAATACGTCGTTCCCAAAGATTTTCTGAACGAGCATATGTATAGAGTAGCTCTTTTGGTTTGTCCAAGAGCCAGGGGCCTAGAATGCGATCAACAATACAATCGATTAAGTCCCAGTTATTTCCACAAAGATGATAAGTACTATAGAAATCAACGATTGCTTTGCGTTCTGTTTCTGTTGTTGCTCGGGGATATTGATAAGATAAGACCATTAGAGCACACATCCGATCTTCGTGAATGGGTGAATGTAAGATGGGGATGAGCTCTTCTCGTTTGAGAGAGATGAATTGTTGAGCGATTGCTCGCGTGTCGGGTACAGTCACACCTATAAATTGGTCTCCCTCTCCATAGTGTCCTGGACCTGTTTTGAAGAAATTCTTGTAAATAGCTATTTTTTCAAGACGTGCATATTTTCTCAGAGCTTGTTGAAGAGGATGCATACAGAATCAAGTGCTTTTGTTTTTTAAGAAGCTTGTGTTGCTCTTTGTTCTTTGATACTGAAATAAGCGCCAATTACTCGAGAAGGTAATAGATAATGAATTCCCTCCTCAGTAATCTCCCTTCGTTCAAGTAATCCCTTTGCCACTAGTCTTTCTGATCTTCCTTGTTCTTCATTAGTGAGATTTTTTGCAGAAATCAAAGACATGTTATCAAATATTTTACCAATAAGTTTAAACTCTGATTCAGCCACCTCTTCTTCAAGAATACGCACTTATTTCTTCAACGCCATGCGTTGCGGGTGTTGAGCTTTGTCTACTTTGGTTGCTTTTTGTTGTGACTTGTTATCTTGCTTGATCGATACTTGTTTCGCTTGTGCTGTTGCTTGTTCTTTTTCTTGTTCGTCTTTCTTTTGTTCAGGAGTTTGTTCTGTTTTTGGTGCTTCCTTTGTTTCTGCTTTCTTTTCTGCTTGTTTATGCACTTTTGCATGACGTGCTTGTGCAAAAGTGATATGCTTTGGTTGTTGTGCAAAAGTTACTTTTACGATCTCTCCTTCTTTTGTTGCTTTTACAGTTATTTTTGCAGGAGGATTTGCTCGTCCGCGGAACCAGAGTTCATTATTGAAGTAGACATCTAACTTTACTTTGTCGACATCGCGATCAGCAACTTTCATATGTTTTGCTACATATGTTTTGATTGTTTTCACTGCTTTTGCTGTACGATTATATTGTTGTACATTCTTCCAAAATCTGCGTAATGGAATTGTATATTCTCGAGTAGTAAGTGTTTCAGCCATGTGTTTATCCTAAGTGTGACTTCGGCGTTCTGCGTGGAAGTACCTTTAATTTAGTTCTGCGCCAGTGTCGGCGATGTTTGGTTAACTCGGAAGGATGTGTTCGCTTGCCTTTTCCGAATGCGCGAACAACTGCCCAAAATGGGGCCCATTTTGTGTGGCGTGTATGTACTGCTAATTGTACTTTTTTGTGGTATTCTGCGCGCGTCATGTTACTTTCCACCTGCTAAATAAGGTAATGCTCTTTCAACATCTCGATCTAAAAAGTCTACTTCTCCTTCATACAAACGAAATGCTTCGTGAGGAAAAGGTTCTTGAAACTGAGCATTTATTTTACGTAGGGCAGTTTCATCAAATTGTACTGGTTCACCTGGACGAGCATAGCAAACAACAGACATTACTTCATCACTCCTGCAAGGAATTCTTTTCCTTTTTCGGTAAGTTGTCTCCCTGCTTTCTTTCCTTTTGCTTTTTCAGTAAATCCTGCTTGTTCAGTTTGTTGGAGTAAGAGACGAATAATTTTACCGCCTGCTGGTCTGAATACTGCTGGTTTCATACCGCGGTTTTTCTTCCCGCCGTATCTGCTTCGCAGACGATTAACTCCAATGACTCCATGAATCGAAATTTGACGAAGAATTGATGCTGCGCGTTTGTGCCAGAAATGTTCTTCAAATGTAGGACGTTCTTTATGAGGGGATGTTTTGACAAAAGCGACCCATTCTGGTTGCTTAAATGCAGGCACTTTAGTGAGTGCTTCAGCTAATGCAGCATTATATTTACCAGGTTCATAGGATCGAATATCGAGCATGTGTGGGCTGGGAAAAGGCGGTTTATAAAGGTTATCCCCTTCTAGGAGAAGATTTATCGACGGTGTTTTGTTGGTTCGGTACGTTTTCTGAGAATGATCGTAAAGCCGATGATGGTATACGTACAGGAAACAGGAAGCTGATTGACCAAAGAATCAGCCATGGTTTTGATTGAGTCTCGCGTTCTTCCTGATGCTTGGAGGGCAGCAATGCGAATAAATTTATGTGTTTCAAGCATTCGAGTAAGGGTCTGGAGTACTGTTGTTGAGATACCGTTCTTACCAATTTGAAATGTAGCAACTTTATTCATGATTCACTTTGCATCCTCCCGTTGGAAGAGCTTGGAGTATTTCTTCTTTATGGAAGGTCTGATTGAGCTCTAACTCTAATTTCGGAAGCATGTCCTCCTTTGCAATTGTTCCAGGAGTAAGTACTAAAGACGATTTTGAGGAGGAAGTGTAAGGTACGGCACGTAGTACTCCTCGTTGTTTAGTAAGAGTAAGTTTAAGCTCTACAATTTGTTCTTGTACTGCCCCTTTAACACCCCAGGTTCCTTGTTTCATGGAAGAAGCCTTATGTACTTGTGTAGAACTAAAGAGATGAATTTTTACTCGACGTTTTCCTGCTTTCCAAGCGCGACTAAAACAACCGGTAAAAATAGCTGCTTCTTCAATATCTTGGGGAGAAAGTGTAGCAAGCGGTGCGCAAAGAACAGCAAAAGGGCTTCCAGGAGCAACTGTATGCATCATAAGATAAGTTTCTTTATGTTTACTTACTTCTTGTACTAATGAATCATTTTGGACAGCTGATTTGCCTCCAATGACTAATATTCCTCTCCTGGTAATGAACCAGCGATAGCGCTTGTAGTTTTGTACAAATGACATATCATTTTCGCGTAGGCACGGTATATAAGGGTGCTGGTTAGAACAAACCAGGTTTCACGATATTAATAATAAACGAATTTCTGCCCAACGGTTGACCTGTTGTGGTGTCTTTGACATCTACTAACACTTTCTGAGAACAGCCCTTAGTACCTTTAGGAATTTGAAGTTGAATTTTAAAGAATGCATTTGCTCCATCAAATTCATCAAATTCAAGATCTTGACCAAAACGAGGGACGAATACACCTTCAGTCTTTGCTTTTCCTAAAACCGCAAGACAATATTTTGTTGAAGAATCATCCAATGTGAGCTGGAGTTTTAATCGACCTGCTGTTGCAGCAGCACCATCAGGTGTGCGAGCACCAACGACAATACCAAAGGGATTATCATTTGCTTTGACTGCGGCAGTCTTATCTTTACCAAGCAAGATAACGACATCTTGTTTGTCATCAGAGAATAATTCTGCAATTTCGCTTTTTACCTTTTGATCAATTTGATCAACAGAATCAGTCGCCGTACCGAAAATACCGCGGACTAATCCTAAGCCTAAAATCAACATAGTCATACCCAACACTAATACGACAACAGTCGTAATAGACATCTCAATTGCACCTCGTCTTTGCATCATTTGTATTCGTAAGTCTGTTTTATAAAGGTTGTTGCAAGGGAGCGCAAGGGGCAATTTTCTGCCCCTTTTTATGAAATTTATTTTTACAATTTTTTATTTTTATTTTTTATCGACGATTAAAATAAAAGAATATTTTTATAAAGAAAGAAATAACATGGCCTCGCGGAGAATCGAACTCCGTTAACACGAGCTTCAGTCGTGGGCATTCCCATTATGCTACGAGGCCTTTATTGAACGTATAAAGAAGGGGTTTTAAAGATGGTGGTTAGAAAAAGGCATATTTTTTTGCACTGAGAATAATAAAGAGAGCAAGCGTATATAGTATTGCATCTATTAATCCTGGTTCTAATGAAAAAAGTCCCTCAATAAACCCAGCAAGATAGGGAATTAGGATTATTCCCCCAATGAGAGAGATAAGTATTTTTACCAACACCTTTCCTCTTTTCATATCTTTTTATCTCTTTTCCTCTTTAAATATCTATCCTATCAAAGGTGAGTCGCAGAGGAAGACTGATTCATCTTCCCCCGCGTACGCTTGCGCGTAGGGGTTAGGCCAGATTCTGTCGAATCCCGTGTTACCGGACGATTCGTGCCACCATCTGTCTCTGCGTGCGGCTAGGGCACTTGCACTCGTACAGGTAGTCGCTTCGGAAACAAAGTTTCCGAGGCGGAAAGCTCTGACGAACTTTCCGTTTCATGATATCCTGCAACCATGCTCCCCGCATGGATCCTTGCGATTGCAGGCTCTGTCGTTTCTGTGCTAGAGCTTGACCTCGCGGCCATCCGCCTTTCAACGGAGTACGTTTTCCATCTCTGTTAAGAGATTTCGAGTGTCCGGACCTTCCTCAGGAAGAACAAGTATACGCCTGTTTGCTGATTGAACAGCACTCCCCGTCGGTAGCTCCCCGACTCACGAATAAGGTGATGAGGGATGGTTTTTAAGGGTTTGCTATTCACGAAATTACGCTTCTGCTTTAATTAATTTATCACGTGCCTCACTAAACTCTTGATATGCTTGTAAATATGCTTCCATTAAACCACTTCCCGCACGTTGTTCAAAATATGATTGATTATTACGAATATGATGATATTTTCCAAATAAAACATTATTTCGCTCAATAATATAGGGTGGTTTTAGCCAAGGGTTGTCTTTTTCGTTTGAAAATTGTTGAGGAAGCCCCAAAGTAAATTGATCTGACTCTCTCAAACGCGTTAATAGATCTGTCTCGTGGCGTAATTCTGCTGCATTTTCTGATAATAATTGGCATGCTTCTGCTTGTAACTCTTCTTGGTATCTTCGTTCATCTGCTTCTGAAGCAGCTTTACTTTTTGCACGCCATTCCTTGAACCAATATAAAAAATTCATGTTATTTTCCTATGATTGAAGCTAGAATTTCCTTGAGAGATTCTTTCTTTTTTTGTTGAGGGACTAACTCTGCGGAGTGTACTTTCTGAGTAATATGTGCAAGAAGGCAGGAGGAAGAGCAGAATTGTTTCATAGTGGTCGTGTGCTTTCTTGTTTCTGAAAATTTGAACGAACAATCTTCCAATCGACACCAACCTTGATTGAAAGGATACTCGTCAATCTCTGTCGGTCTACTTGTTGTCTGACAGTGATCGCATTGATAGATTTGTTGTGCTACCATATGAAAATAGTATCTATAAAAGTAGTTTTAAAGATTGAGGTGAGAAAGTTATGTTTATCTTGATACTGGTGGGGCTGGTTCTGGAGCTTCTACTACCGATATTAATCCTTCTACTGACCTGTGTATTGTACGTTGATCGATGAAACGAGCTTGATCATTGCTCCCAAAATTAAGGACTTTCTCTTCTGAAAAAATCATGTAAACTGCATTATCAAATCTATAACTCTGGGTATTAACGTCAATACCGAGATATGTTCCTTCTACTACGTGTGTACAAGGTCTTACGCTACCTTCAAAGACTGCTTTTATCCTTTTTCCTAGGCAAGCTTTAGGAATATCCATTATTTTTTATCAGAAAGTAACTATATAAAACTTTTTTGATTTAAGAAGGAAGGCATTATGCAAGAAGCACGGAGGAAGGCAAGAATCCGCGGTTACATCTGAACTTTTTCTTATTTATGTGGCTATTAGTGGTCGCATGCTCACCCCTCGAAATTCTTGGGATTTATACACCGACTCTATCAACGTCATCTTCTTTGACGGCCTATGTTGTCTCGTCTTGCGGATGGCTTCGTTCTTAGATGCTTTCAGAACTTATCCGTACAATGCGTAGCTGCTCGGCCTGCTTCATAACAACCGATACACCAGAGGCATCCGACTACCGTTCCTCTCGTACTAGATAGTCGTTCCACTCAGACAACTGCGCGCCTAATAGATATCATACAAACTGTCTCGCGTATATTCTCAACGATTATGTATTTTCGTTGTATGGACTATACCTTCATCTTCACATTTTTTGGATAAGTATGTGAAGAGATCAGCGTCTTACCTGTTTACTCCAGGTCTAGATTTTCATTGGAACTGACGGTTCCTCATCTAAGTCTCTACGGGGTTATACCATTGCTGGTAAACTTCCCTCGGGGTTGCCATCGTATCATTTAGGATACAAAGGGTCCACCGACACAGAAATGCATCAACATTTCTGTCCTTCCACTCTTGCGAATAGAAAGTATGAGCTGATTATATTTTTCATGCAATCACTTGCATGCAACGCCGCTGTTTTTGATAGTTGCGATTCGATACGGGTTTTCGTTGCTTTCTTTAACGTTCTTAACCCAGCTAACGATCCCTTTTAATGCGTGAACTCCGACACCCTTGGTTGCTTATGCACAACCAGGATAGGAAGAGCCGACAGCGATGTACCAAACCGCGCCGTCAATATGAACTATCGGGCGCGACAAGCCTGTTATCCTTGAGGTACCTTTTCTGTCACACACAGGTCCTAGTAAAAAACCATGTGGGGTCGCTAAGCCCGACTTTCGTCTCTGCACCCCGTGCTGTGGGGAGTACAGTCAGGTAAGCTTTTGCCTTCGCACTCAACATTAGATTTCCAACCTAACTGAGCTTACCATATAGGCCCTGCCGATATCTTTTCGGCAGGGTGCCGCCCCAGCCAAACTGCCCGCCTGTTGGTGTCCCCTCCCAGGTGAGCAACGGTAATCGATATGGGTAGTGTTACATTGATGCCGAAGCTCCTACCTACGCTATGCATACCAATTAACGTTACAACAACAAGTTGCAGTAAAGGTCTACAAGGTCTCCGCTTCCCATTAGGCGTCATCGGCATTTTCACCGATCAGTGAGTTCAGAAGGTTCTGGTTGGGGACAGTGACCACCACGTTAAACCATTCATGCACGTCACCATTCAGATGACAAGGCATTACGCTACCTTAAGAGCCTCATAGATAGGCCCGCCGTTTGATGGGTCTTAGCTCCCTTGAAAAGGAGTTTGAAACACCACCACTGGGCAGGTCTCACCGATTATACTAGTCCTTTCGGATTTGCAATCGGCTACGTTTTTGATAAACAGTCGGGCGGTCCTTGTTATTGCAATCTACAAATGCCTTTTACATATCAAAGACAATCATAGACACCCCTTCTACCGAAGCTACGGGGCCAAATATGCCGAGTTCCCTCAACCAGGTTACACCTTTCACGTCTTAGCCTTCTCAGCTAGAGCACCAGTGTTAGTTCTCGGTACAGCTAGACAACACAAAGGTATTTTCTTTTCATGGGCTCTAGGAGTCCGTGGGTCGCCTGACATTCATTCACTGCGATCGTAGCATTACGCTCCCGCAATTTCAAATGGCACATGCCTTTCGGCATGCCACATATCCCTAAGCAAAAAATACCATATAAGCGTTGTTAGTTCCGGAATATTAACCGGATGTCCATCGTCGTACGCAGTTAAGATACAACTTAGGGGCTGACTAACCCTTGGTTAAACGATAGTGCCAAGGAAACCTTGCTCTTTCGACGCTTTCCGTTCTCAGGAAAATCAGATCTTACTTCCGCCAAGATTCTTATTTCGCGCCGCTCCATCGTGTCTCTCGACAGGACTTCTGCGCAGCGCGAACACCTGTATACCAGAATAGTCTTACGACTACCTCCGGAGTATCGGTGACATGCTTAGCCCCGTCCATCTTCGACGCCTCGAACCTCAATAGGTGAGCTGTTACGCTTTCTTTAAATGATGGCTGCTTCTAAGCCTACATCCCTAGTGTCTCAGGGTCAAGACAATCTTTGTTACACTTAGCATGCACTGAGGGACCTTAACTCCGGTCTCCCTTGTTCGGGTCTTCGAACGGTACCTTACGCACCGCCCGCCACTCCTCCAGTATGCAGCACGCACGTTCTGAGTTGGAAGAAAACCCCGTACCGAAACCGGTCTGCAGGTTTTATCCGTACTGTACCACGCATGCGAAGCACTGGAAGGCTATACTGAGGCATATTTCTACAGGAACAAGCCATCGCCAGATTAGATTGGCTTTTCACCCCTACTCGCAAATCATCCAAGTGCATGTACACAACACTAGTTCGAACGTCCATTCTCCTTTCGAAGAACTTCCTTCTGCTCACGAGTAAATCATCTGGCTTCGTGTCTCCCGCCGGTGACTCACGCCCTTTCGGACTCGCTTTCGCTTCGACTTCATTCATTAATCTTGCCACGAGCGTGAACTCCTTGGCTCATTTTTCAACACGCACGTTACGACAGATGTACTGCCGTAACCAGCTGTAACTACGAGATTTCAAGTCTTTTAACCCTCGATTAAGAGTACTTTTCAGCTTTCCCTTACGGTACTGTTCGCTATCGGACTTGGATCAATATTTAGGGTTGGCGATTACTCTCGCCGTATTCGGACCTCCAATCTAGGGGGCCCTACTCTTTTAGAGCTCGACATACCGATTTCGTTTACGAGACTTTCACTCTCTACAGTGCTTCATTCCAGAAGACTTCAACTCATCGGCGCAGTCTCCTGCTCCACCACATCTCTGCCGTCGTTTCCAACGGAGATTCAGTTTGCCCTCTTCCCTGTTCGCTCGCTGCTACTAAGGGAATCACGTTATGTTTTCTTTTCCTACCGGTACTAAGATGTTTCAATTCCCGGCGTGCGCATGCTTCTCAGCATGTATGCGTTTTCGCATTCGGAAATCCTGGGCTCAATGCCTGCATGCGGCTCCCCCAGGCTTATCGCAGCTTGCCGCGTCCTTCATCGCAATCCAAACCAAGCTATCCTTCTCAATAGTATGTAGTAAGTGAGCTCTCTCATGATAGAGAGATCTCTGATTCTGATGTAACCTTCTTTTCTCACAATTATTATATTATGGGAAACAGATTCTTGCCTTCCTCCGTGCTTCATTGACTATGCTCTGCCAGATACGCAACAGAGTTGCGCACCCTTCAGGTTGATTGCTCAACCCTAATGTTTATCGTCGTCCCCGACGGCACTTTTAAGGTCTTTTCGTGACCTTCACTTGTGGTGAATATGAGGTGTGATGTTACCGATAGCTAATCCGGTAATTCCTTGGATCCCAGCTGCTTGCAGTAACGTGAATAATGCGTGCACCTACCTCTGAAAGGGTTTGATGTGCGATGCGTAATGCATCATGCATCGCCCATTGATCAAGACGGCCTTTTTCAGACACTACTCGATTGGTTCCTTTCTGTCGTATGGTGACGGTATATTCTTCTGTCATGTTGTTGTGTGATAACGAATCTACTCGAAGAGTAGATCCGGAAGTTTCGATTCTGAGAAGTCTGTTTCTCTTGCGAGAAATGGACCCACCGAGAATCGAACTCGGAGCCCCTGATTGCAAATCAGGTGTTTTACCATTAGACTATGGGCCCATTAAAGGAAAAAATTCCTTAACGAACTTTTGTCTAAACGGTATTTAAGATTGCCGGTGGCAATCATTACTTTGATACCATTCATGAAGTAGATGAGCGATCTATACGTCGCGATGATGACCTGTGAAACCTAAAGCCTGTCACATGATTATAATTTTTTAATTTAGGAGGTGATCCATCCGCAGGTTCCCCTACGGATACCTTGTGACGACTTAACCTACCTTGTCTTACAAAGATTTGTTCCTGACGGATCTCACCAATGCAAAACTCGGTTGGTTTGACGGGCGGTGAGTGCAAGGAGCAGGGACTTATTCACCGGACTCTGCTAAAATCCGATTACTACGAATTCCAGCGTCACGAGGGTGAGTTGCAACCCTCGATCTGAACTAGGCTGCAGATTATGAGATTGGCTTCTCCTTTCGGAGTCGCATCCCTTTGAATGCAGCATTGCCGCGCGCGTGTAGCCCAGGGTATTTGGGACGTACTCACCTAACGTAGCCCACACCTTCCTCCTGGTTACCCAGGCAGTCTGTTTAGTGTGAAAATCAAATAAACACGTGGGTCTCGCCTGTTACCAGATTTAACTGGTCACCTCACGGCACAGGCTGACGTCGGCCATGCATCTCCTCTCAGCGTGTCAGGTAAGCCCTTTAGACTGACCTTCATCCTGCTGTCGATCCTGGTGAGGTTCACGGTGTAGAATCTAATTGAACCGTACGCGTCACTCGTTGTAGTACTCCCCCGCCTATTCCTTTAAGTTTCGGTCTTGCGACTATACTTCCCAGGTAGCACACTCTCCGCCTTCGCTTCAGCACTGAAACCTCTCGAAGAGGCCCCAATGTTTAGTGTGCAGTGTTTACTGCTAGGACTACATGGGTATCTAATCCACTTTGCGCCCCTAGCCTTCATCCCTCACTGTCAGATTCGTTCTTGCAGCGTGCCTTCGCTGGTGTTAGTCTGAAAAGGATCAACGCATTTAACCGCTTCCCTGTTCATACTCACTGCATCTCCCGATCTCTAGCTCAACAGTATTCATTGCCCGCCGGAACCTTGAGAGTCCCGATTTCACAATGAACTTGTAGAGCAAGCTACGGATGTTTTAGACCCAACAAATGTGGCTGCGACTTGGACCGCTGGGATTACCGCGGCGGCTGGCACCAGTCTCTCCCGGTCCTTATTCGTGGCACTGTTTACATGCCACAAAAGCATTTCATAAAATGAAATGCACTCTGGCTTGCTCTGTCATGCTTGCGCACATTGCAAAATTTTCCCGACTGCTGCATCCCGTAGGACTGGGAATAGTGTCTCAGATTCCCTCTTAGGGCTTCCTCGCTAAAGGCCCTTACGGATCATTGGCTTGGTGGGCAGTTACCCCGCCAACTACCTAATCCGCCGCAGCCCCATCCTCACGTTCAATGTTCATCGATTCATCATTCCAGAAAGTATCGATTATCCGTTTTTAATCTCAGTTTCCCGAGGGTATCACGGACTTGAGGGCAGGTTAGCTACGTGTTACTAAGCAGTTCGCCTACAATTTCTTGCGAAACAATAAGACTTGCATGTCTAAGTGCAAACCAGATAGCCGCAGCCGCCAGCAGGATAAACTGGATTTATCATTATGAATAATGATTTGTTACAATGCAATTGAATGCATGGAGAAAAATTGTAACGTTCACTCGTCCTCCATTCTGGACGGCTTTGGTTGTGTCAACATCATTTGTTATAAATATTTTATAAGAAGTATAGATCGCTCATCTACATCATACCGTTACCGAGCGTACGTTGCGTTGGTAAAAACCGCAACGAAATTGGTAAGGCACTCATGAATGTTACCATTGTAAGTAGATTGAAGCTGTGAGGGGGCTATATAAAGGTTTCGTCGGAGAATTAAGATTTTATCGACGAGGAATTAACTCTTGTAGGAAAGGTTACGATACTTCATATCGACTGATTTTCCATCGTGCAGTAATTCTTTAATGCGCGCTTGTCCCGACGAGTCAATTTTGACTCTTACTTGTAGATTTGAGGTATCAAATTGCGCACCCTTCTCAAAGAAATATTGCTCAATGCCGTAGTCGATACTAGCTTGATTGCCTGCAACTCGTTTAACAATCCCTTTGATAAACAAACCAGATGTTGGTTTTTCACTCGATACTTTCGTCAAACGAGCAATTCCTTCTGCATCATCTTTAAGTGATACATATACTTTGTCTCCTTCTTTTAAAGTAATGGGGCTCGCCCTATCAGCAGTTGAACTTTTTGGAGGACTAAATTCTATAACTGGGGGAATTGTTCCAATTTCATATCGAATTATAATATACTGTCCGCGAAGTGGATCAAACGGGTCAATGGGTTGTGTTGCGAGTGTTGCTTCTGCACCTGTAAGCAAAGGTAAACCAAGGTACAAACCAAACACGGCAAGTATTCCAAGCAATATTCCTAATCCTATGATGAGCTTTGTATATGCTGGATTCATTATTTCTTTCCTGTTTGTGCAAGAAGGGATTTACGCCACTTTTCCAAGAGCCATCCACCGAGTAAGAGAATAACCCCTCCCAATATGAATATAAGAGACATGCCCAGATATCCCCTTAGATCCATAATGAATCCAATATATCTTGTAATGATATCCAGTGCGAAGAAACTGATGCCAAGATTTACCAATGCTGGATTATTGAAACGTGTTCCATGTCCTAACGTGAGTAAAATCATACCGAGAAGCACGAGGTTGCCTACGATCCAGACAAACCACCCTGTTCCTGAAAGTTCTCTTCCCCCCCAATAATCGGGAGACCAACGACATTCATTACGTATGGTACAAGATGTTCGATCATTATCATACTTTTCGCATTGATTCACTCGTTGGATAGGTTGGCTTACTGATGTTGAGGAACAATAGCCATTCGTATCGCTCGTTGCGTCTTCCGCTCCGCCATATCCTTGCCACGTACACGTAAGTTTTGTGGGTGCGGTGGTGCACTCACTTTTGTTATGGAAGATATAACAAGAAAGTTCTTGACATTGAGTATCTTTCATCGTGCAATGATCTGCGGCTGCAGCACATTGTGCGGTAGTGAATTCATAACAGCTTTTTTCACTACATTGTCCTTGTGTTCCGGTGAGAAGAGCAGTCATGAGAATAAATACTCCTAATGCTACGAAAATACCCAACGCGCTGAGTAATTCTCGATTATCAATTGCGTTCTTTTTTGTTGTTCCGATAACTCCTGCTGCCACCGTTCCCAACATGCCAAGAGAAAGGATGATAAGAAGCACCCCTTGACCTGTTCCCAAGGTAAACCCAAATGCCCAAAGCATTGGTTGAAGTGTTTGAAAGCTCAGAATATATGAAAATGTAAGCAGATAGGCAAACGTCCACCACTTGTAGATGTTTGCAAACGCATGATCGCGAGTGCGATGGACTAATGAAAGTCCATAGAGTAATCCCCCCATGAGAAGATAGAGCAAAGCTAGATACCCTGGAGAAAATTGGAAGTTTGTTGAGTCTTGAAAAGCGATAAACTGATTGAACAACCATGTGCCAACTTCAGTTAAGCCTAAGATCAGACTTGCAGGTGAAGCAAACATATATGCGGCAACGAGGACTCCGACGAAAGAAATCAATTGTAAATTCGCCATTCCTTGAATCGATGCATCTGTGGCAAAAATTTGTGCAATCAAAAAGACGCTTAAAGTGAACAATGCACTTCCTAGCAGAATAATGGCTCCACCAACTTTTGGATACTCATGTTCACGAAGTACCACTCCCCCGACATAAGTGCCTGCGGTAAGTCCGACTAAAATGAAAATTTTAAGGAAGGAGGGAATAGCATGCCAGTTCCATGCAAGTAACCAGGCAATACCTATTGCAATGAGTACTGCTCCGATAACTGCAATTAATTGACTAAACGATGTTTCACCTCGTTGAGAACGCATTATTGATTTGAGAGAAAGGAGTATTTAAGGCTTACTTCGGAGGAGTCAAGGATTCCCAGTTTTCAATAAAGTCTTGGATTTTTACTTCAGTTTTGATTTTATTTGTTTCACAATACTGTTTTGCCATTAAATAAAGCATCATACCAAGGGATTTCGCTGATTTGTTATTCCCTGGAAGAATGGTAGTAATACCTTGTGTGAAATTATTGGTATCACAAATAGAAAGAACTGGAACGTGTACGCGACGTGCATCTTCTAATGCATTTTTGTCTAACCAAGGATCAGCGATAACGACAAGTTTTGTTTCAAAGAAATTTTCAAGATTTGTATTAGTGAGAATACCTGCAGGATATTTTTTAGTGAAGATGCGAATACCGGTGATTTCTGCAAATTTCTGTGCTGCTTTCCATCCAGCTTCTCGTTTACAAACAAAAATAATATCTTCCGCTTTAAATTGTGTAAAATATGCAAGAGCTTCACGGATTTTTTGGTCGAGCAAAGCAGTATTGAATACAGCTAATCCATCAGCACGACGGCGATAGACAAATTCACGCATGTCTGGAGTAATAACTCGTGTCCCTAAGTGAATAGATGCTTTGAGATAATCATCCATTGGCACAAGCGTATTTTCTGCAACTTCTTCTTCATCCTTTACTTTTTTCTTTAAATCTACATTTTTAACATCTTCAACTGCACTTTCAAGTTTCTTTGCTTTTGCCAATAATGTTGCAAGTTTTGCTTTCTTTTCTGCAGGAGTAAGGGTTGCTGGCGCTTGCTCAGTAGGAGTTTCAGGTGCATCAGTTTTCTTTGCTTTTGCCATTGTAAATGTGTGTATAAGTAGCGCAGGAGTTGGTCCCAATTGTTGCAGTGGGTACCTGCTAATACGCAATCGTTCAGAAGGAGCGGTATTTAAAGTTATTGTATAGGGCAAGCCACTTCAATGGTCTTACCTTGTAAGGAAAATGCATCTGGAATGATTGTTTCACCTTCTTGTGTTCGTACTTCTTGTGTTGCTTCACTTCCTACTCGAATGGTAATTGGTACGTTGGAAAGTCTCTCTCCTGCTTCGTTTATGATTTTCACTAAGAATGGTTGTGCAACAACGCGAGGGGCTGCTGAAATATAGACTTCTTGTAAAGTACCGAATGGACGAGCACTTGCATGTTCAATAATTCTGACATATCTTCCCACTACGGTTGTGGGGAAGGGAACTCCGACATAACGATCACTTTCAAGATTATAGTTTTTAACAAGCGTGTCCCAGATTTTACCATCTGTTGAAACTTGTATTTCAATAAGTAAAGGCGTTTCTGCTTGTGCTACATACATATCTAACCGATTCATACAAATTTCTTGATTGAAATCAGCAGTAATTATTTTTGGAAAAGGAGCATCGGGATTGCCATACCATCCTGATGAAAGATTGTTATCTACGGCTAGCTGTGCAACGTATGGTCTTCGAGTATCAGAGGCATATATTTCAGGAGGGGAAACAAGCTGAAATTCTCCACAGGCTTGTTGTTGTATTTTTCGATTTGCTAATTTACTAAGCGTGTCACGTACTTGAACTACTTCAAATACCAATTCGGGAACAACTTCTCGTTCGAAAGTAGGAAGTGTAATAGTACCGTTGGTCACGTTGGTCGAATTGGTGACATTTTTGGGACGTTTTTCTTCTTCTTTAGGAGGGGTGGGAGGGGCAGGATCTTCAGGAGCAGGATCTGCTTCTCCGCACACAAGCTTTGTATTTCTAATCATGTTTTTACCTCCATGAGTCCAGGCCCCCAAGGTAAGCTCTAAATCTTCCATACCCCACGTAGGTAATTGATACTCTACTGCTTGTCCATTCACTTCCCAAAATAGTTCATCATAATTCCTTCTGAAATGAAACGGTACCCAGGTATTTGGAAGATAATTTGTTGTAACATACTCTTCCCCTGAAAGAAGAGGAAAACCATACGCAAATCCACCGTCTGCGAGTGTTGCCGAATTTTTCGAGACCGCTGTTTGAGGCGTATCTGATTCTTGATTTGCAGTGCGCATTCTATACCCTTCTCCTCCCTTCACTAAGAATAAGAAAAGGTCCATGTAATTTGCCCCTTCAGGAACTGCCTTATATTCCCCAGTGAGTTCAAGCACTTTATCTGAACAAGAACAAGAAGGACTATAACTGTAGCCCCCGGGCACTTCGAATTCTTCATTTTGTGCTCCGGTTACAGAACATTCAGTTTGACTTAATTTTTTAAATGAGAGTTCAGGGTCTCCAAAAATCACATTCCCAGTAACACTCAGAAGATGCGAAAAGAACGAGAAACGAGGAGAAACAAAAGTAACGGTAGGAGTTACTGAGAGGGGAGTTTCAGTAAAAAAAGTTCCCGCAGTAGTAGGACAGGTAACCTGGACTTCAGTCATGGTTTCTTTGGGAGCAACGAGCGTTGCTTTTCCATACTGATCTGTTTGATAGGGAGTTGCTTCACCATTAAACGTAAATGAAGCATAAGGAACAACACTTCCTGATGCCCCCGCAACAACCGTGAGTTGCGTTAACTGTAAATCTGGAACTTCTGCCGTACTGATGACAATTTCGGATAATTGTCCATAGGCACGGGAAGTACTTGTTTGCGTAAGACGAAGATAACGTGCATAAAGCGGATTGAATGAAATATCTTTCTTTTGCTCGGTAATGATTGTTGGAGGAAGTATTTCTTTCCAAACTGCACCGTCAATTGAAGCTTCAAGAGAAGCAGTAAGGGGAATGTCTTTGATGAAGAAGAAAAGTGTTGCAAAGTCCATGCATTTTCCTTCGCCATTATCAATAAGCAATTGAGGAGTGGTGCTGCCTGGTTGCCCGAACCAATGTGTCTCTCGTTGTTGATCAACTGCATTTGTTGCAGGATATGCTTGTAACGCAGGAGCTGAAGCGGTTAATGGCGTTTCAAACCCATACTCTCCGCAATAGGAAAGAGCAATGGTATTTTGTAATTGGACCAGTTTTCGTTCTCCTTGAACGCATGCTCCTTCTGAACAGATGCCTTCGCAGGTATGTTCTGTTGCAACCGGTTCAGTACCTTCGCACGTATACTCTTTGAGTAAAGTGGGCGAAAGACAGACATCAGCATAAAATTCTCTTCCAAGAGTGCCTGCTTGTTTTACTTCTAATGCTCCCCGTACGGTGGGAAGTCCTCTGGGTTCATTATCAGTACAAGAAAGAGAAGCTGAAACAAAGGGAATTACTAGAAACAACAATAGAAATAATACTCTTTTTAGCATACAAAACGATGAGAAAAGAAGTATATAAAGTTAGAGTGGATAATTACTGTTCTTCGGTTCCAGTTGGTTCTGCTTCACTTACTTCGTCAGGAGCAACAAATCCAAGAGCTTCAGCATCTTCTACAATTTCTTTTTCGACTTGTTGTTCTTTTGCCACAATTTCTTCATCAGAAACGCGTTCTTCTTTAACAGAGGTAAGTTTTTCTTTATGTTTACGAGGAAGTGGTCTGCTAATTGCAATAGGCAAGACTCCGGAACTCAATTCTTTTTCAGCAATGCGCAACGAATCATATTTCAGTGCTTTCAAATCTTCATCAGAGATCTTTAAAAGAAGAGGAGCATCCATGGCAATTTGCAATGCGCGTGCACCAAGAATACGAGCAGTTTCAAATTTGGTAAAGCGTTCTTGCATGGATAGTCTTTTTATAGTACCTTTTTAAGTTTATCGTACAGCTCATCGTACTTTTCTCCAATGAGTATGGCAGCAGTTTCAAGTTCTTTTTGGGTAAACGGCTTAGCTCCTGTTTTTTGAGCACTATGGATCATGTGTTTCTTGCCCTGTTTAGTAAGTCCAAAATTACATTTAACTTCTGCTGCTTCGGCTTCTTCACGAGTTGGGTCGATAAAGAGGGCATTGCCCAATTTGAAGAGAGTAACTGAAAGGGGAACAAGTTCTTTCGCAAGAGGAACTGCTTGTTTCGTGCGATGTTTATAATCTGGGAAACCTGCTTCGGTAACTCCTGGCATTTTTGCTTGTTTTAAGGCGGCAATTGCTGCAAGCACTGCTGCATCAACAAGATTACCGTCATCATTGAGAGGATAGACGTCAATAATCACTGTCCAGACTTTTTCTCCTGCTTTAACTACTAATTTATCTAATTCAATCACATGCGATTCACGAATAACTCTATCAACAAGGCGTGGAAGTTCAATTGCATCGAACTTTGGGGGGCCTACTTCATATCGTGGAGAAGCAAGAGGCAATAAATCGCCTGAGACGAGAAGATTTCCTTTTTCTGGAGAATCAGGATAGGGTTTATCCAAAGTAAGTTTAACTCCTGCGATAACTTCGGTTTTACCCATACGAACACGTGCTGAACCTTCCGCTGCTTTTGAGACGTCGTATGAAATTTCTACTGCACGATATTCAGTTAAAGCGCGACCATCAAATCGCTTTCCTTGTTCAACCAATGTTTTCATTGCTTCGAAGGTATTCTTTGAAATATCCATGCCCATCATTGTGTTGCACCGGCCTTTAATGCTTTCTTTTGAACTTCATACACTTCAGCACAGGTTTCATTTGCCATTTCTAATACTTCTGCAACTAATTCTGTAGCAATATTACCATCTAATTGAACCAAAGTAAATTGATCTGAATTTGCAATCTTTGCAAGTGGGAAGTCAGTTGCGCCTTCACCTTCGTGGAAATCTTCTTCTTCTTTAGTAAGATCGGCAACAACCGTAGTGTCTTGTTTTCCAATCGCTACTGAACAAACTAAATTTTTCATAGGGAGGCCTGCATGAGCAAGAGCCATGGATGCAGCATTAATACCTGCTGTTCTTGTTCCGGCATCTGCTTGTAGAATATAGATTTGTACATCAATAACGGTACTTGGAAATTCTTTCAAGTCAAGTACTGGAGAAAGAGCATATTCAGTCATTTTAGAAATTTCTTGTGAACGTCGAGAAGGTCCAGGTTTTTTACGATCATATACTGAAAATGAAAGTAAATCGTAATTAACGCGCAAGGTTGCTTGTTTTGGATCTTGCATATGTTGTGGATGGAGTAATCGAGGACCATACACTGCAGCAATTGCGATTGTATCTCCGAAAGCAAATAATGCGGAACCGTCTGCGTTTGGGACAACACCTACTTTTGCAGTCATAGGACGTAATTCGTTTACTTTTCTTCCATCAGATCGTTTAAAGGAAGCCATTACTTATTCTCCTGGAACCAAGATTCCATTTTTTCAGTTAATCCCTCTACAAATGGCTTTTCAGTAATCATTTCGATCGCTTTTCGCGCTTTAAGCATGCCTTCCATATCTTCGCTATAGACCCAGCACCAGCCATTTTGACCGACAGCAACATCACATTTAGTGTTGTCTTTAATGAGATTAATCATACTTCCTTCTCTTCCGATAACACGAGGAACACGATTTGGACTTACTTTGAATGAGAATCCCCCTTCAAGTTTTCCAAGTCCGGGACCATCAAAACTCAAATCAATACCTCGAGCAGTAATACCTTCAATTTTTCCGAGCATTAGGTCACCAATAGCGAGGAATTGGTCCATTTCGTTTTTGTTAATAAAATGAGGGGATTCATCAATTGGTAAAAAGGCATTACTTGCCCAGTCAATATCAATTACCCAACCATTCATGGTGATATTACTGACACGACCAATAACTTGATTACCGCGTCGAGGAACAAAGGCGCCCGTTAATGGGATAACACGAATAACCATTCCTGCTTCTTCAGCAAGACCATATTTTGCTGCAACTATATCTGCGCCTTGACGACGAGTACCGTCACTTGGTAAATAATCTTCGCCAGATACAATAACTTCGCCAGGAACTACTATATATCGTTTCTTTTGTGGTTCTTCAGAACCTTGAACAGAGATTTTCTTGACAGCCATAATATAAAACAAACTACCCGAAGTATTCGTGTTGTGTGTATATTTCTGTTCTTTTTGTTCTTTAAAAAGATTTTCCCTTCTAAACGTTGTTACTCCCTTAGATGACAAATACTAAGCTTTATATACCCTCAATCGAGCGCACTATTCCCTATGTCAGCACATACATTTGATACTAAGACACAAGAAGCATACATTCGAGAGAGTTACTTTGCTGCTAGAATACATGCTCACGAGTTATGTGCCGATCTCCAACAAAAGCATGGTCTTCCTCGTACTCCTCCAAATACGTATAATATCCCATTTACGCAAGTGGTTGGTGTTCTTGCAGGACGTATGTTTGGTTTTTTACAAGCTTGGGGAAAGACAGGAGAGCAAGCATATTTAACACGAGGGTTTGCCGCTGCACAACGTTTTGAACAATATTATGAGTTGGTTGCTCGATCTACTCAAGTGGCACATCGAGAACTAAAGCTCGATCACACGCACCCGTTTGTAATGCATGCGCCTGCTCAAAGCCCACAGAGAGTGTGTCCCCATACTTCCTGTTATACTGAATTGCATCTTGAACAGTTAGAATTACTTGCTGGTCAAAATTAAACAATTATTCTTTTACTTCTTCAGATTGCACGGCACCGTGTGTAATGCCATTTAACTTATCATAGAAATCTAATTGCATGCCCGCAGGAATATTCAGTACTGCTTGGAGGCTTCCATTTGCAAGCCAATCTTCGCTTTCTTTGAAATCTTTAATGAGTCCATAGACTTGTCCTGAGTATTGTGCAGGAATAGTGAGCTTGATGCGTTTAGTATCTAATTTGATAGGAATAACGAGTTTAAGTTTATCTAAAATACCAGTTAATTGTTGCTCTGCGGGCTTGTTATCAATATGCGCTTTTGCTTCTTCTAATGCACGTTTAATACGTTCTTCGGTGTAGGGGCGCCCGTGTTGATCGACTGCGTTTTTAAGAATTAATTGAATAACTTGTTTTACTTTTGCTTCTCGTTCAGCGTCGCGAAAATCTTGATTTTTCTGAACTTCCCCTTTTTGAATAATCGTAGTGGCAATAGCGTACACATCAGTTGTGTTAAATGCATTCGTTAATTGATCTTGACTAGCAACCTGACCTTTCTTTAAATCAGAATAAATCTTAGGCATATCTAATGCCGCTTGAATGTTTCCTTTTCCTGCTTGTACTTTAAGGGCTTCATCTAAATCAACTTGAATTTCATACATGGTTGATTTTACTTTATATCGTGCGAGGACTTTTGCTCCCATAACAAGAGGTTTGCTTCTTGTTATATAAAGATTTGTTTAGGGGGTTCGTTACTCCTGAAGCCGTATACTTTTTCACCATCTTCTTTATATGCAATTTAAGAACTAGGAATATATGCACATACAGGATCGTCTTTGGGGATGTGTTGAAGCTGTTCCCCCTGTTGTTAAAGAAATTCTTGCAACTCCTGAAATGCGACGACTAGAAGGCATTGATCAATCAGGGTTGCCTTTGGCTTTTCATCCCAAAAATAGATATTCTCGTTTTGAACATTCGGTAGGGGTATATGTTCTTCTTGCAAAAATGGGCGCTTCAGTAGAAGAGCAACTCGCTGGATTACTGCATGATGTATCCCATACTGCTTGTTCCCATTTGATTGATTGGGTACAGGGAGATCCTCAAATTGAAAACTTTCAAGATAAGCGACACCCTTCAATCGTTAGGAAAGGAATGCTTGGACAGACTCTTCTATCTCATGGATATGATCCAGCTCGGATTGCAGATTATTCTCACTTTAGCTTATTAGAGCAACCAAGCCCAATAGTATGTGCGGATAGACTTGATTATGGCATGCGTGAACTTGCTGATTGGGCTGCTCCAGAACTTGCTCCTTCTTTGACTTCAGCGATAGAGAATCATAAAGGGCGTATTGTATTTCGCACCGAACGGGCAGCACATCAATTTGGATATAATTTTGCTCGTCTCCAACGAGAATATTGGGGATATGCAGAATATATGGGAAGATATCGCTTACTTGCAGAAGCACTTCAGGAAGGGCTTGCTCAACATATTATTACCCTGGATGACTTTGACGGAGTTGATGAAACATTGTTAGCAAAAGTAGAGAGAGAGGGAAAAGCGTTTCCTGCCATTCGAGAACGATTAAAACTTTTGACTCAACCCCAGATTTTCTTTTACACCCGTGAGAATGAATCCGGACCAGCATTTCGCTATTTGAAGGTTAAATTTAGATCTGTTGACCCTTCTTATCTTGATGAGCGCGGGCAGGTACAGCAACTGAGCACTACCTGGCCTACTTATGCTGAGATGTTAGTGCGTGATAAAGAACGTACGGAAAGAGGAATCTGGATTCGATTTACTCGCTCACTTCCAGAACTCCATAAACCTTAAATACGCTCAGGGAAAGAGAAAAGAAGGAACATTCTATGGATCTACCAACTGAAATGCAACATCAAGCAATGGGATATGACCGAGCAGCGACTATGTTTTCGCCTGACGGACATCTCCTTCAAGTGGAATATGCTGAAAAAACGGTTAAATTAGGAAGTAGCAGTATTGGAATTGTATGTAAAGATGGAGTCGTTATTGTTGCTGATAGACGTATTCGCGATAAATTAGTTGCTCCTGAAAGCATGAATAAAGTGTTTGAAATTGATTCACATTTAATGGCTTCAGCATCAGGATTACTCTCTGACGCTCGCGTACTGGTTGAAGAAGGACAAGTACTTGCTCAACAAAATCGTGTGACCTATGGTGCACCAATTGAACCTATCTTGATTATCAAACGTATTGCGGATAGAAAGCAAATGTATACGCAGTATGGAGGAGCACGTCCGTATGGTGTTGCATTCTTAATTGCAGGAGTACATAATCAAAAACCACAACTCTATACTTCTGATATGACCGGACATTATCTTGCATACCGAGCAAACGCTATCGGAGAACATGATGAAAAGATTAAGGAAATTCTTCGTCGAGATCTTGACGGGGATTTAACTATGCAAGAAGCAATTCCTTTTGCTTTGAAAATATTCAAAGAAGTTTTGGATAAAAATTTTGATATACAGCGTTTTGACGTTGGTATGATCAGTGCAAAAGATGCTCGTTTAGTGCGCGTGCATGGCGATGCATTGAAGAAATTTGTAAAGTAAACAAGTATAATTAGGATACATTATAAAAAATAAATATCTGCTTTTATTCAATCTTCACTACGGTAATAGTAAATGTTAATGTTTTGCCTGCAAGTGGATGATTCATATCAAGGGTGATAGAATCTTTGTCAACTGCAGTGATTGCAACAGGAATGGTATGGCCATCTGGTGTCTTCATGCCTAATTGCATGCCCACTTCAAGTTCTTTACCTTCAGGATGTGGAGGTAATTGAGATTTAGGAATAGTGTGAGTAAGTTCTCCCTTTTTGTCCCCATATGCTTCTGCAGGAGGAATAGAGAATGTTTTTGATTCTCCTACTTTCATCCCTTTGACTGCTTTTTCGAAACCAGGAATTACTTGTCCTGCGCCTACAACAAATTCAAGCGGATGAGAATGATCGCCGTGTGTACTCGAGTCAAAGATAGTACCGTCATCAAGTTTGCCTTCATAGTGTAATGAAACTTTAGACTTATCTTGTACGATAGTTTTTTCTGCCATATACTGGGGCTCTGGAAAAACGGTATTTAAAGGTTAGTATAAGAGAAAAAGGAAAAGAACCGGATGCTCCTACAAGCACCCGGCCATTTTATAATAAGAGTATGGAAAAGAGGCTTATAAGGGTTGCGTTTAATAGACTTTCAAGATTTTACGATAGATACTTGAGAAAATAATTGCTAAAAGGAAATAGGCCCAAATCCAGCCTATCCCGAGAATCTTTGCAGGGTTTGCGGTGAAATAATCTCCGAACCAACGAAAGAAGAGAATGAAGGGGAGGGACGTGTAAAGCACAGGACGCAGGGTGAGAGGCATGGATTCCATGACTAATTCCATTGACTTCTTGGAAAGCTCCATTTGTTTAGTAGGATCGGACCTATGTTCTTTGATTTGTTGTTGAATGAGTTTTTGTTCTTCGCGTAATACTTTGAGTGCATTCTGATCGGTTCCGTATTTTTGAACGAGTGTGGTAATGAGTGTAAGAAGAGCGACAAAGATGATAAACCCAAGCGTGAGATGCCAATTAAATAAGGCCCCTGCAGTTGGATCAAGTAATGCATGGACAGTTATCTTGATAATTGGAACGGCATCCCAGAGTCCTGCGGCGACTAAACCGATAACCATAATCCCAAACATAAGGAGCAAAGGATTCTTCATCACCATTAGAATAAAAAACGTTATTTAAATGTGTGGAAATTTTTTATTCTCAGAATATACGTGTTAATTACCCATCATTTTCTTCATGGCTGGATGCATATCGACTGCGTGTTGTTGGGCAATATTTTGATAGAATTGATAACTGATAGTAATAGCGAGCAAGATAGACGTACCAGAGGTAAGTGCACCAAGAGAGTCGGTGATTGCGGCAAGTAAGCCAATAGCAATACCGCCCATAACTGTCAGGGGCATGATATATCGTTTCAAAATCGATTCAAGAACTCGTTCATCTTTTCTGAAACCAGGAATTTGGAGACCGGAAGCAATAATTTTCTTTGCTTGACTGGTTTCGTCCATTCCCGCGGTCTTGACCCAAAAGACTGAAAATACGGCAGAACAAAGTACGAAGAACAGAATATGCGTTCCCATTTGGATGAACATTGTCGTCGATTGTGTATTATTGATGAGTGCCTCTACCACATTTGAATGTCCTAACCAATAGGCAAGTCCAGATGTTGCTTGACCGTTACTGAAACTTCCTAACCAGGTTGCTGCACCCAATTTCTTTTCTAATAGGCCTCCGAATAATTGAATATTTGCTAAAAGCGCGGCAGTGAGAATAACTGGCATGTTAGAAGCATAGAAAAATGATAAAGGCCATTTGACGTTGTATCCTCGAAGACGATCGTAACTCAATGGAATTTCAATTTTCAAAGATTGTGCCCAAATAACTGCAAGGAAAATAAGAATCGTTACTGCAATCGCAGCAAGTGCAAGAACTGCTTCTCGTGGAGCACCAGTAATAAGTGCTTGAATAAAGACTAATAATTTTCCTGCACAAGGGGTGTCGCTGAAACTCATTAAACAATTTTCCCCGGTTGGTCCAATGAATTGGAATAAACCAGTAAAGAGAACGCGAGCAACTCCTGCAAGAATGAAAAGAGAAACTCCTGAACCGAAGCCCCATTTGCTTGATACTTCGTCCATAAACATGATTGCTAATCCTCCAATCATGAGTTGAAAGATAACAATTCCTGCAAGAGAGGGGGTTGCTGGCTGGAATCCACCCATTAAAACATACACGAGTGCTTCAAACACGATGAAAACTAAAACGCCGAGTTTTTGCAATCCTTGAAAGTATTTTCTACCATCAGGAGTATTGGTGTTAATATTGAGAATGCCTGCTCCAACAAGCAATTGCAAGATAATGGAAGCCATCACAATTGGACCAATACCTAAACTAATGATACTTCCAAAATCTGTTCCTAAAATAACTTGTAAATATTCGAATTGGGCAAGAGAATTGCTCTTTAATCCATAAAGAGGAACATTTACCAGAATGAAGAATGCTGCGAGAATGATAATCGTCCATTTAAGTTTCGTATTAAAATCAACTTTCTTCTCAGTTGGCTTAGTAACTTCTGGTAGGTTATACAATAACGGTTTAAGGTTGAATGCCATTGCGCATGAATGTAGAAGAGGCTATATAAAGATTAGGGACTTATTTCTTTACAACAGCGTCGGTAGTTTGAGCATTTTTGAGTATCAACTTGCTTCCAGCTTTCTCTATTTTTGCGAGAGCTGAAGAGGATGCCTTATCAGCATAGATAGTAGTTTTAATTGTTAATTCTCCATCGCCTAAGATTTTGTAGCCATTTAATTTAACTTCTTTCTGACCTACATAGAGACGAGAGAGGTCATTTAAGTTGATAACTTCCAATTTTGGAGTGGTTGCGCCACGGCGTAACGTTCGATCTTTGCCGAAGTAATGATTGCCTTTGAGAAGATTGATGAAAAATGTTTTCTTCTGATCTCCTCGCTTTCCAGTACCTGCTAAACCCTTTCCTCCACGATTTCCTGATCCTCGTGTTCTTTCTTTTGCCCCACGACCGTGTGTTTGTGACCCGCGTTGTCTTCCTGATTTCTTACGTCGTTTAAATCCCATTACAACATCCTCCGAACAAGTACGTTAATATCTGTTTTATTATCACCTAAAACTCCACCCTTCAAAGGATAATGTAACTTTGACTTAATCCCGCCACGTGGAGGATGAAGACGGAAGAATGGTTTGAGACCGAGTTCTTCAAGAGATTTCTTTTCAATATCGCCCACAATCTTTATTGCATCGATTTTCTTACCTTTTAACGCTTGACCGCGCTTGGTAACTAATTCCGTTAACGTTGCGTTATCAATTGTACCGAATGCTACGAAATTACGTACATGACTAAGTAATTTGTAATTATCATCTGTTTCTTTCAAGAGCACTGCTGCGTATTTTCTTCGTAAACGAATACGACTCAACGTATCGTTAATTGTTGTAGGTACTTCTACCATGCCCGAAATGCGAATCACAAGTATCATAGTCTCATATTGTTAGTTTTAATTAATGCGTCAATGATGGCTTTCCCAAAATTAAAGGTCGTTCGTGTTTGACCTTCAATATATGAGTATACATCTTCAATACCAGCAAGACGAAGGATTTTCTTTCCCTCATTTCCAATAACTAAACCAGTACCACGAGGAGCAGGAATAAGCGTAACACGAACAGATCCGCATTTTCCTTGTACTTTGTAAGGAACAGTATGTGGTTGAGTGCCGACTTCTTTTGATTCCCAACCTCGTGTAATGCGCACCATATTTAACTTTGCAGCTCGTTGAGCTTTTGCACGAGCAGGTAACGTTTCTTTTGCTTTTCCTAAACCAAGACCAACATGACCTGCTTTATCGCCTACAACTGCCATAGCTGAAAATGTAACTACATTACCTTCCATCGTCTTCTTCTGTGTTTGACGCCATGCTCTTCGTTTACCACCGCCAAATTTACCTTTGGCTTGTCCAATTAATAAAAGATCATGTTCCGTCTTTAATAAAATGTCAACAATATGATATTCCAATACTTTCAAATTTTTATCGAGCACTTCATCAAAGTTTTTGATTTTGCCTTCACGTACTGCGCGTCCTAATGCTGTTTTTGGTACCCAAGCGGCAAGATCTGCTTCATGTGCTTCACGATCAAGTTCATCACGAGATTTTCTTCGATAGACAGTAGGTTCCACAGCCACGTCTAATTTCTGAACTTCTTCAGGTGTCGCTTCAATGAGCGCTTTCGGTTGATGGA
Organism: Candidatus Pacearchaeota archaeon; assembly: GCA_016866955.1. Taxonomy (GTDB): domain Archaea; phylum Nanobdellota; class Nanobdellia; order Pacearchaeales; family GW2011-AR1; genus SICV01. Next base: position 159,476 of record VGKT01000001.1, read on the forward strand.
TATTATCTTTTTCTGCCATGTTATAATTTCTCCTTGAGTTTAAGCGTTGCGGCTAAAGCATGTGCTTTTACTTCTTCAGTTGGAAGAACATCAGCATTGTGCACAAGATTCATGCCTGCATCTACTGCCCCAAGGACTACCGCATACAGACGTGACTTATGAATGTTTCGTTGCATACCAAAGTCAACAATTACGTCGGGATGTTTTCCTGCAAGGCGTTTACCTAGCATAAACCCAGTAAGATAAGCGGCAGGCAAAGTCTTCAAACTTCCTGCTTTATCTTTTGGCCAGCCCTTTGCTAACAAATCTTTAGAAAGAACGGAAGCAACGACCTTATCTTGAGCATTAGTACTCGTAACTACTTGTGCACAGATATATCGATTTGTTTTACGAATTACTAAACGAGGTTTTCCTGATTTAAGTAAATTAAATCGTGCTTTGTAATCGGTACGTGCTTGTAATCTGCGTTGACGAACTGATCTCATTTTTTCATCTCCATGCGCTCTTTCAAGTGCGCTTTACTTTTATAACGATGTGCACGAATTTCATTACGGTAGAACAAGAACTGGTCTTTGGTAATCTTTTCTTGATTCAATAATTCTACCAAATAGGCACGAAGTTTACGAGTAATAGTAATATACTGACGCTTACCGCCCTTAATTTTCTTTTTGATACTTCCTGCACGGCGACGACTTGTTCGACGAATAACTGCTTTTCTTCCTTGAATATCTCGAATAGAAATTGCGCCATCTACATACAAATCACGCATGTCTTGCTTAGTTAATGCTTCTGCAATATCACTTAAACGAGCAGTATTGAATACAATACGATCCTTACCAACACCAAAAGTAGCAACTGCAAGAGCTTTCTTTGTATCTAATTTCATTGCGCTCCTCCTGCTTTCCAGAGCGTAAGTTTACGTTCTTGTACAATTTTCAAAAATTCAACGCGTTTCTTTGCACCGAGTGTACGTGCAAATACAATAAGATTCTTACTTGTTGCTTTCGCTAAATCTTGAGCATTACGAATTACAAGAGGGGTCTTTCCATCTACTTGATGTAAGGTTGCACGTGGAGAACTATATCCGATTTCAACACGAAGAGGATAACCGAATCTCTTACGACGGATTTTGTTATGTCTTCCGCGAGGTCTGCGCCATTTTTGTAACTTGGTGCGATGACTTCCGAGACGCTTATGACGAGTTATGTCTGAACGGAGGAATCTCATAGTACTCTCCCTGGTCTTTCAACTAAGAAAATACCATCTTGGAATACACGACGATCACGATTACGTACATGTGTTGCACGTTCAATGAGCGAAACAGTACGTCCTGCAGCTTCAATATCTGCAGAGCTAACAGTTACTTTTGGTCCCTTTACTTCAACAAGTACATTTTTCTCAATACGTGCAAATCGCGGGGTTTTTTCGCCCAAGAAATTGTTAATTACTAATTTACTTCCGTCTACTTTCAAAGTCATAGGGAAGTGAACATTACATGCTTCTAATTGGTAGACAAATTTGTTTTCAAGACCACGTACTAAATTCTTAACATGTGCGAGCAAAGAACGCATTTCCTTTAATTGAATTTTGCTTGCTTTAGAAGCAGTAAAGGTAAGTTCATTTCCTTTTAATGCAACTGCAATTCTTGGACGTGTAAGAAGACGAGTAAGTTCAGTTCCTGATTTTGAAACAGTAAGGGTTCCGTTCGTAAGACTTGCTGTAATGCTTGCAGGGAATGAATACGATTCGGTGAATGAACGTTTCATATTAGAAGAAATATGCGAGTAAGCATCCTCCTTGTTTCTTTTCTATTGCAGTATAATGCGTCATAATTCCTGCAGGAGTAGAGACAATGATAACACCAAAATCTTTTGCAGGAAGATAACGAGGAACATATTTTTCAACTTCATCTGATTTTACTATAAATCGTGGTTTTATCGCATTACAGCCGTTTAACTTATCAAAAATAATGATAAGTTGATTATCTTTGAGTTCGTATGATTTGATATATTTTTTAAGTTTTGCAATAGCAAGAACTGAAATTAATAGTTGAGAATGTCTCTTTACGATTACCTGAGTCAAACCAGCCTTGCGGGCGTTCATCATTTGGTTTAGCGCATCGGCAACAACGTCGTGACTCATGTTAATTATATTTCTTAAAGCCGATTTCTGTTGCAATGTCCCTGAAACATTGTCGGCATAAATTTAGATTATATTGGCTCAGGTGTGCGCCAAATCGACCACATTGTTCGCATTTATATCGTGCGATACCGGTGGTACGAGTTTTTGGTTTGCAATGGCGCATACACTTTGCGAGTTTTGCATGTTTTCCCTTCAATTGTTTAGTAATTTTACTCCAGTCGCTTGCAGTCATGTTATTCTATTGCTGTTTTAAAGCCCTCCCTCATAAAATGTGCGATTTCATCTTTAGTAACGTATTGTACTTTGGAAACCTTGCTTCCTTTGATTTTCTTTCGTTGAACACGAAGACCAGGACGTGCGAATGTAACGGTTACATTCAATCCACGAATACCGATATCCCGTTGATATTCAATGCCTGGAATCTCGATGTATTCAGTAATACCGAATGAAAAGTGGTTATCGGAAATTGATTTTTTCTTAAGTTTATTATCGATTGCGCCGAGTAAACGTTTGAGAAGAACAATAGCATCATCATGTCTGATAGTAACACGTGTTCCAACTTCTAAACCAGGATTTACTTTAAAGTCTGGAATACGTTTTGTAGACTGAATAATTTGTGCTTGTTTACCTGAAATGATTTCTAAGAGTTTCTTTGATTTTGTTAAAGCATCTCCTGTTGCTCCTGCTGAAATAACAACTTTTTCAATTGCAATTTTACGCATAGGGTTGAGTGTTACGCTCATAGTGCTACCACCATACGAGCAGGGATTGTTGCTTGTGTTGATTCGAATTGAACAGTGCATACGCCGTTTTCATAAGAAGTTATTTTTCCTTCTTGACCAATATATTTTCCAGCAGTTGCTAATACCTTACTTCCCTTTGTGAAAGAAACATGTTTAACCGGTTTATTTTTTGCATCAAGATATACTGAGTCTTGTATTGCATGTTCTTTTTTACCAATAATGTTGGTGCCATCATGTAAATGTAATTGTACTTTACCGCCTGAAATTAAACTACGGCTGATTATTTTTGCAAGACGATCTTTTGCTTTTGTTTCGAGAAAAGTAAATCGGCCTGCTAGAGAAAGAGAAACTTGGTAGGTTTTATCTGCTTCAAGAAGATGGAATAATTGGATACTTTCATTCAATTCAACAACTGTCCGACCATTTACCTTTAATTTTTTTTGTTTAATCATTTCACGCACTTCTTTTGCAGTTTTTGCAAGCCCCAACATATCACGAATAGCAATAACTACAGGAATTGCGTTATCAATGTGAGAACGAGCCATTGCTACATACTTTGTGCCCTTACGGACTATTGGAATTTTTCGTGTTACGTTTTGTCTTGCTCGATGCATGTTAATTCGCTCCTTTCGTAGGTTGAGAAGTCGTTTGAGGTAATCTGCGTTTGTCAGCGTCGTTGAGTTTGACAAGCATCAGAGCGCGCGGATTGAAAGGAACATTGTACTTACTGCCATCTTTCTTAGAACGTTGCATACCTTCAAGATATACAACTGAATCAGAAAGTGTAACAGAAAGTACTTTGGCTTGCTTCTTTGCGAAGCTTCCGCGCATGACAAGCACCTCATCCCCTTTCTTGAGGGGAAGACTTCTCTTGCCATACTTTGAGCGTAATTCCTTTGATAAGTGGGCATTTAAAAAGGTATGCTTAAGATGTAACGGAGCATTGTAACGATATTTACGTTGCTTTGCAGGGCGTTTACTTGACAACCAGGCAGAGGTAAAGGACTTCATAATACGAAAGGTGCTAATTTAGCAACCTCCTTCCAACGTTCATGAATTTCACGAGCGACTGGCCCCTTAATCATGGTGCCTTTAGGGTTTCCTTTTTCATCTTTTAACAATGCTACCGCGTTATCTTCAAACATAACTCGCTCTCCTGTCAATCTGCGATAGGCCATACGTTGTCGAATAACAACTGCATCAAATAAGACTCCCTTCATTTCAGGTTTTCCTGCGCGTACGGATACTTTTACCCAGTCCCCTACTTTTGCGAATTGTTGTCTTCCTTTCTTTGTTTTACCGTGCACGACTCCTGCAATACGAACAATACGTGCTCCAGAGTTATCTGCTGCAACACATTGACTACCTATGTTCAATCCTCGTGTAACAACTGCTGAAACTGCTTTCATTGTTTGTTTTCTCCTGCCGAACGGATCTTTTGAACCACGACTGCATGAATAATTTTACTGAGAGGTCTGCATTCTTGAACGCGAATATAATCGCCTACTACAAGTTCCATACCTACAGGAATACGAGCATGCACTTTGGAGTGCTTGATATAGAAACGTTCATATTTTCTCATATAAACGGTGCGTTCAAACTGAATAACTACACGCGTAGGGAATTTTTTAATAATTGTACCTTCAAAGAAACGTCCACGTACTGCTATTGGAGTTACCACCAGGTTTGTAGTACTTGCTGTTTTGGTTTGTTTTAGTTTGTTCATGTTTAGTCACTAATTGCTGTTTCGGAAAATCCGAGTTTAATCAAGGCAGGCTTGATTTGTTTCACGTGATTTCCCTGAAGTTCAATGATACCATCCTTGATGGTACCACCGCAAGCAAGTTTTTCCTTCAAGGATTTGGCGATCTCTTTCAGATCGACATTCTTGTCGAAACCACTTACTAACGTAGTAAGTTTCCCAAACCGACGAGCAACCGTCGATATGGTTATCTTCTGATCGCCTTTCGCGATCTCTTCAAACACACCGGCTTGGCTAGGAAGAAAACGTGGATCTATGTCCATTTACGCTTTCTTCGCCTCCTCGTGATGTGCGAGTGTTAACAACCGTGCGCGAGCCCTTTTAAGCTCTTTTGTTTTGGCGGTTGCCTTGTGAGCAGTTACTTGTCCTTTAAGCAAAGCGAGGGTAATTTCTTGAAGCTTTTCTTGTCTTTCTTTTGAAGACAATTTCTTAGCATCAACCATACGAAGGATAGCCATTAATTCTTTGCCTCCTTCTTCTTTGTTGTTTTTTTAACAACTTTCTTAACAACCACTTCTTCAACAGGCATCACAAATTTTGCCTTTAATGCGTCATTTACCACAATTCTATCGTGAATATGTGCATTTGGAGGAAGAATACTTACTTTAATTCCCGAAACTCCCATGTTATTCACTGCTTGTGCCATTGCACGATCTACTACTTTTGCAGGTTCTCCGGTTTTCTTCAAATATCCTTGTGAGAATCGCCAGGATTTTGCACGTTCGGAAGGTAATCGTCCTGATAAAACAATTTCAGCACCCATTGCCCCTGCGCGCATAATCTCTTGTAACATACGGTATGCAATGATTTTAAATTTAAGTGACCCTTGACGTTCCATTTGTGTTGCAATTTCGTCTGCAACTAATTGTGCATCAAGACGTGCATCAGGAATTTCACGAATATCGATGTGTGGATTGTCAAGCTTATATCCTTTCTTAAGAACTTTTGTCAATTCTTCAATTTTTTCTCCGCGTTTACCAATTACTTGACCAGGACGAGAAGTTGCAATTACAATTTTTTCTCCAACAGGTGTGTATTCGATGTTTACTGCACTGATTTTTCCTTTTCCTAAGTCTGATTTAATGTAATTCTTTACTGCAAGTTCATTTTTCTTAAAGTTTACAAATTTCTTTTCATCCATTATTTCTTTTCCTCCGCACGTAGAGTGACATTTGTTCTTTTAAATCTCATCCCGCCCCGCTTTGCTGGACGAATACCCCAACTAGCAGTACCAAGAGTAATAACGGTCTTGTGAATATCTAATCCATTCACAATTGCATTTCCACGTAAACCTTTCAACATGGTGATAAATTGTCCTGCGACTTTAACTGGATAACGTCCAGACATGATTCCTGGTTCAGAACGATGAGGGATTTCACCACGCATTGGAATCGCACGCTTAAAGAGCAAGACATCTTCTAGGTCTTTAATCGCTTGATCAATTGTTTTACGCTTGATAAATTCACAAATGTACATACAATATTTTTTAGAAGCAGACATGCCGATCACTTGAGCAATTGCAAAGTCTTTCTTTGATACTTTTGCAGGAACTTTCTTTGGTTCTTGAGTAGCTTGTGTAGTCTCTTGTTGAGAAATTGTGGAAGGAGTCTTTGTTTCAGATTGTGCTGATGCAGGTTTTGCTTCTTTTTTTGGAGCTTTTGCAGGAGCAGGAGCTTTTGCAGGAGCTTTCTTTTCTACTGGTGTATGTTTAGGTACGTAGTCTTTTTCCATGTTACTTCTTCTCCACTCCTGAGGACTTAGTTGCACCTAAGCCAGGATTACCATGTTGTACTTTGGTACGTGTTAGTGAGAATTCTCCAAGACGATGTCCAATCATACGATGAGTGATTACAAAGTCATTAAATGCCTTACCATTGTGAATACCGATAGTCATACCAACTAAACGTGGTAAGATAACAATATCACGCAAATGTGTTCTGATTTTCTTTCTTGCATTGAATTGTGTTTCACATCGTTTAATGAATGCTTCATGATTTTGGAAATTGCGCAATACTGAACGACGGCTACGTGAAGGTATGAATTTTGCTACTTCACGTACATCTAATTTCTTGAGTTCTTCTAACTTCTGTCCTCGATAGAAAACTTCTTTAGACTTTAGGATAACGCCTTCGTCAGCCATTATTTGGTTCTCCCTGTTCTACGTGGTCTTATATGGCCTACACGTGCCCCTGGAGGCGCGTTCCGTTTAGCAATCTTAGGTTTGATACGCTTACCACGACCAGAACCGAATGGATGGTCAATTGCGTTCATCTTTACTGCAGAGCTACGTGGCCAGAGCTTATTACGTGTCTTCATCTTGTAGAACATACCGCTTGCTTTGATGAATGGTTTGTTAATTCTTCCGTCCCCTGCAATAACACCGAGCGTTGCACGGCAATCACCAGAAACGATAATTTCCTTTTTATTTGGCATAAGAATTGCAATTTTATTATGGTCTAGTTTTTTATTTACAATTGCAGAAGAACCAGCAGTACGAATCATTTTACCACCGTCTCCTGGATTTAACTCGATATTGTAAATTTGTTGAGCAGGAACAGCATCACGTAAATAAATAATGGAACCTGGCGTAGTACCTGAACCAATCGTGATATCTTGACCAACGAAGATACCGTTTGTTGCAGGAATGTAAAAGATTTCATTGCCCCCTTGTACTTTCATCAAAGGTGCTGAATGTGCTGCTGAGTGAATAATGTTAATAACTTTTGCAGGACCTACATGTTGAGGATATTTTACTTTGTAGATAAAAGCACGCTTAGGTACTCGATATGCTGGGCCACCGTGACCTCGTGCTTGGGAAATAATGCGTTTACCCATGTTAGATTACTCCTAGTTTAGCCGCGACATCCATTGCTGGATTCGCTGGTGCGAGACGCACAAAGGCATATTTAACATTATGTTGGATGGAAGTACGTACATTGGTAACCTTCACTGAGAATACGGTTTGAATGTGTGCTTTAATTTCTGTTTTTGTTGCTCTTCGTTCGGTTTCGAAAACAAGAGTATTTTCAGTATCAATTAATTTGACTGCTTTTTCAGAGGTGATTGGTTTTAAGTTCATTTGAGTTCCTCCAATGCTGCTTGTGTATATACTGCGATTCTTCCTAGAGGGTAAACATGATGCATCATTAATTCTTTTGCTGAAACGACTTCAAGACCAGCTAATGTTTGAGATTCTTTACTTCCTACTACTACTAATGCACCTGCAGAAGATTTGTATTTTCTACCTCGTAATTTTCCTTTTCCATGACGGACTGCATGAACCTGGAATACATTTTGCATTGCATCACCAAGAATTGTTTGTAGTGCAGCTTTACAAGCTCGTACTTTCTTTGGTAATGATTCAAGAATAACAGGAGAAGTAATTTTTGTAAGTGTTGGATAATGTTGTGCAAGGAATGTAGGTTGAGCAGTTGCTGCAATACCAATTTGTAGAGCGCGCGTGCGTTCCTTTTGATTAATTTTTCTAAATGCTTTTACACGAGAAGCAGCATGCACTGAACGTCCACCACGGGTATTCGATACTTCTGCACCAACCCAAAGGAATTGTGTACCGCGTCTCCACATTTGCTTACGTGGTAAACGAGAAATACCTTTTCCATAATGTCCTTTCCATTTATGACGAGCATGTCGGATAGTACCGGAAGCAGAATGTTTTCTTCCTGCGCGTGGATCAGGACCATATGATTGCATTAAGGAGAATTTTTCTGCTTCGTATGCTTTTTTTATTAAATCTTCACGAACCGGAGTGTTAAACACTGCTGGTAATTCGATTTGAGATTTTTGCTTTCCATTACTATCGAAAAGTGTTGCTTTCATTAGTATGAAACCTCCTGGAATTCATATTTACGCTTTGCCGTGTGTTTGGTTGGGCGAAGAGCAGGGGTAAGCAATACTTGTCGTTTAACTGGACCTTGCACACTTCCTGATACTAACAAATAAGGTGCTTTGATTAAGCCAAAATTAGGGAATCCTGCAGGGGGATTAATATTCTTTTCAGCGATGGTATTAGTGGTAAGTACATTTAGATTGTAATGTACGCGCGTAAACATACCAAATTGACCTGCATAAGGCGTACGGAAAGTAACACGAGCTGGATGCCAAGGACCTAAGGAACCAGGGCGTCTTCGTCCCTTTTCTGACTTGTGTTGTTTCAACGAGATACCATAACGCTTTACTGCACCTGAAAAGCCACGACCAGTTGTTAATCCACGTACATCTACGAGTTTAAGTGGATAAATATCTTTTAAGGTAAGTTCGCGATTTAAGAGAGCAGTTACAAATGCAAGTTTATCTGTAGCTTGTACTGCAAATTCCATCACATCCGGTGTTTTTTTGATATTTGTTTGAGAAGGAAGAGAATAAACAAGAACACGAATATCGTCATACTGTGCAGGAGCAGTAAGAGATTGGGCTTGTTTTGGAAGATGTAAGACTTTCTTGAGAATTGCGTCTGAAGTTACAACACATTCCTTAGCAACGATGCCATTGTGATAGAAACGAACAGAAGCGATTTTCATAGAAGGTATTTCAAGCACAGTAGCTGGAAGAATTACCTTTTTTCCGGTGGTCATTGATTTATCAGTCATATCCTTAACTGAAGCCGAAACCATACCCACCTTATAGGCGATACAACCGAGAATGCCTTGTGCCTTTGCATCAGTGTGTTTTACTACAGGAGACCAATTAACACGAGGTAAGAGCTTAGTTGCGCGGCTACGTGGCCAGAATTGCAAGCTTCCTTCGCGTGTTTTGTGTGGGGGCATTGTTCGTTGTTATGTGTTTGTATTTTGTTATGCGCGGATGTAGAGTATACACCAGCTACCGAAAACGAGACAACTCACTCGATGAAGTACCGAACGTCTAGCAGGACATTCTTTGTGGTAACTCCACTTAGATTCAAAATGCCTTGTTGGAAGGGGTATTTAAAGGTTAGTATGGGTTAAGATCGACATCCCTTACATCGTCCTGCTTGGAACGAAGCTGCGGCACAGGGTTTACAGAAGTCTTTTCCACATTTGTCACAGGGCTTAATGGATGAAGGGAGGGTTTGTTTGGTACAGGAAGTGCAGGTTTTGAGACAAGAAGTACAACGTTTGTTCCCGGTAAGATAGTCTAGACCGAAATGCGATGAACATTTTGCCTTGAGACATCCCGGACAGCGGGCAGTACATTTTTTACAGAGATCTTTCCCACAGAGATCGCATTTCTGAATACGACAACGCTTACAAAGCGGTTGGCGACAGAGGTCGCATCCCACGAGACAAGGAAGGCAGGAGAAGTGGCCAGAAGTACAACACCATATCTCACGTAAAGGAAGAGCGCACGATTCACATGAAAAGAGAGGAAGCGGGGAGAGAAGAGAATAAGGAATGATCAGTTGACGAACGATATCTTTTCCCGTAAGACTGAGTTCCAATTGATATTCGGGAAAACCATACACAATAGTAGAAACAAGTTTAGTATCTACACCCAGAGAATGCTTTTGTCGTTCGTCTGTAAGAAAGAATTGTTCTTCATCTTGTAATTTCTTAACAAGATCGGTGCTTGCAATTTGTTTTAATTTTTCTTGACATTGTGCAATTTTAGGAAAGTTATTTTCCTTTAAGGCTTCTTGCAGTTGGAGTTCTAATTTCATTTTTGTTGTTTGTAATTCTCGACGATGATTTTCATAATGAGCTTTGATGCGTGTATGTTCTTTTGCTAATTTTTCTTGGAGCTCAGTTGCTGCTTTGGTAATGGTTGATTGAATACCTTCCCGGGTTGCTGCTTTGGCAATTTCATAACTTTGCTTGAGATTTGACGTGTCGAGAGAAGGAGCAGGGGTTGATTCATAAGTAAATTTATCGATATCAAAAAGCATACGCTGTCCGTTGAGAACGTACAGCTTTTGGAGGCTTTGTTCTTTTTTGTTTAGATAAGCAACGGTGGTGGCAAACGTGAATTCATAGAGTGGAATGTATGTTACTCCTTTTTTTGTGTGAGAAATAGTAGTATTCTTGAGATTCAGTGTTTTCTGAACGAATTCGAGTGGATCAAGAAGTGGTTTGAGAAAAGTAAGTGTCGCTTGACCTTTTTGCTCAAGAAATGAAGTCATTGATTTAAGCAAAAAACTTCCTTTAGTAATGAGATCGGTGTCTGCTTGTTCTTCACCCGGGTTAAAGACTAATCTGAAGGGGGCTTTTTTTCCTGCCCAATTTTCAAATGCTTCGGGAACTTTTGTTACTTCAAGAATATTGCCATTCCAGGTTGTCTGAGCGTTGAGACTCTGGAAAAACTGTTCGGTAAACCGAGCGAGCTCACCCATGATCAACCACCTTTGCTACTTGCACTTTTGCTTGTTGGTAGTCTTTAATTCCCTTTTCGATGAGGTCTCCAATTTTAGTTACTTCTTGTGCAAACACTTCTAAATTATTTTTTGAATCAAGAAAAGATTGCATGAGCATTTCTTCAATATTTGCCACATTATCTTTTGTTCGACTATCTAATCCAAGATTGAAAAGAATAATAGGCAATTCTCCGATAACGAGACCAATACAACACATTTTGTTAATGATTAAGTCTACTACGTGTTCTTCCATTGTACCTTTCACTGCGAGTGAATAAATATGCATATCACGCTTTTGCCCGATACGATCAAGTCTTCCAATACGTTGTTCTACAGACATGGGGTTCCAAGGTAAATCGTAATTGATGAGATTATTACAAAATTGAAAATTAAGTCCTTCTGCTCCCGTTTCAGTTGAAATCATGATGTGTGCCGATTCTTTGAATTCTTTTATCTTAGCGGTCTTTTCTTCTCTACTTAAGCCCCCCATGAAATCAACGATATGCAATTTAAGAGGTGCAAGACGTTCGATGATATACCTAAGGGTGGTTGGATGTCGAGTATACATGAGAATTTTCGCATTTTTATCTTTTGCATAGATCTCAGTAACGAGTTCAACCAGTTTTTCAATTTTTGAATCCTTTGCTAACTGACGATAATCGTTCAATATACTCCGTGCAATTTCTTTTGTTTTTTCATGATACTTGCTATTATCCATAATATTTTGGAGCGATTCCATAGCAGAACGACTTGAACTCGTTACTTTAGGAAGCATGGCGAATACAATGAGTCTTCCATTGAGTTCATTCCCATCAACGGTAAAATATTTTGTTTTAAGTAAATCAGTTGTGCGCTCATAAATGCTTTTTTCTTCGGGGGTGAGTTCAACTGTAACAATTTGCGGAAGACGTTTCATATACACTATCCCGGTTTCATCTCTTCTTCGACGAATCATAATTTGTCTGAGACGAGTTTTCAATTCTTGCGGATTGAGAGGAAAACGTTTATTTCCTCGATGAAGGAAAGATTGTTTAAATTCTTGAAGTGTGCCGAAGTGTCCTCGTTTGAGGAGATGAGCGAGATTGTATAATTCTAATAAATCGTTTTGAAAGGGAGTTGCCGTAAGAACGAGAAACCGTTTCTTTTGCATTCTATCGACGAATTGCCAACGAATAGACGATTTATCCTTAAGCTTATGCGCTTCATCTACAATGAGCAAGTCCCAAGGAATTTCGTGCGCTTTGTAGTGTCGAAAACGATTTAACCCGAGATTATAGGCTTTGACTCGATCAATAGAAGCAATAGCGTATTGGACTCCATCCCATGAGTTTTCATTTTCAATGATGCTAAAATTAAGTTCGAATTTTGATTTTAGTTCGGCTACCCATTGATCAACCAATGAAGGGGGAGTAAGAATGAGTACTCGTTTTATGAAACCACGTTCGATGCCTTCACGAATAACAATCCCTGTAGTAATTGTTTTTCCAAGACCTACTTCATCTGCAAGAAGCACCGTGCCATTAAAGTCTCGCAAAATACGAATTGCTCCTTCCCTTTGATGAGGAAGATCAAAGTCCAGGTTCTTTTTTATTTTTGGATAAGAAAGAATTTCTTTAATTTCTGTTTCTTGCGCAACTTCTTCAGCATCAAGGCGTAATTGAACCAATTCTCGTGATTCGAATTGCTTATTCTCAATTTTTGTAAGAATAGTCTCTTCATCCGAAAATGATTCATTGATAATAATGTCCATCATACACCTCTTGTACAGGATTCTTTGGACGGAGGCTTAAAAGGATTTATAGGGTGAAATTAGTTATTCGTCTTGTTCGATGCGTGGGGCAAGTACAAACGAAAGCATTACGTTGCCGGTAGGGAAATCAATACGCATTGGGTGATTGTCTGAGAAAGAAAGCGTCACTCGATTTGAAACTTTGGTACCTTTGATAAATTTATTGAGATATTCAAGTGAAAAACGTGCGCGACTAGTATCTGAATAAATTTCAATCTCTTCTGAGGAAAATTCTGCTCGTGCAGAGTTAAGACCTGAGGCCTCAACGATAAACTTATTCGGTTCAGCGTTGAATGTGCACGCATCTGCAACTACTAAACCGTCTTCCACTACTTCTGCAAAAGCATCTGCATCCATTTTGACTACTGATTTGAATTCCCAAGTAGGAAGTTCTTTATCATCTGAGTGAATATCAATGAGAGCAAGAGAAAAATCTCTTTTTACTTTATCATGAATAGAAACATTGAGTATATTGTCATTTTTATTGAGCAATAAAGAGGAACCTGGTTTGCATCGGCGAAGAACTGCTCGAAGATTCTCAAGATTGACCCCTAGAACTTCTTCTCGTTCAAGTTCAAATTGGGAAAATAGTTCAGCAGGCATTTTGAAATAAACCATGGCGACATTAGCAGGATCGATTGCTGTAACAGAAAGACCTTCCTTTGTTGCTTTTAAACGAACTTCAACTACAAGTTCAGAGATGATAGTAATTAGATCTGTGAAGAGGCGAGGGTTATCTAGTTTTACATGCATACTCCCGAGGAGAAGAAGTGGCTTTTAAGGATTGTTATGCTTGAGAAGGGAGTACCATAATTCCTATATACTGCAAGAAAAATACCTCTTCATGGGGGAAGCAGAAACAAAAAGTAAGGAAGAACGAGTACGTGCAATAACGCGTGTGTACTATTCTCGACCAGATATACAAAAAGTGCTCTTGGAATTTGCACAGGATAGAGAGCTCGTGCCTCGATATTTTGAAGGATTTGGCAAAAGACCGGATATGTTGCAATATCCAAGTGATATTATGGGTTTGGTGGGAAAAGGAGCAACCAGTTTTCATGGTTCAGAAGAACATTGGATGGATCCCTTATCATTATCTGTTGATTTAACTCCTGCCCAAATTTCTGGATTGAGAAAAGGATGGGATTTATTGATTGATATTGACTCTCCCTTTTTAGATTGTAGTCGTATTGCCGCGCAACTTATTATTGCAGCATTAGAGCACCACGGCATCAAACATTATGGAATTAAATTTTCAGGAAGTAAGGGATTTCATTTAATCGTTCCTTGGAAAGCGTTTCCGAGCGTATATGCTGGACAGGAAACACGCACCATGTTTCCTGAATGGCCGCGAATTATTTCAGAATATTTGATGCATTATATTCGACATGATTATAATACTCGAGCTGCAGAAGTATTAACAAACATCTCGGCAATTAGTGAACGAACAAAATTGACTGCGGAAGATTTGTTAGAAGTGTATTGTTTACAATGTACAAAACCTGCTAAAGAAGATAAGGTACATCTTTTGCGATGCCCTGTTTGCTCTATGGAAATGGAACGGAAACACGTGGCAACAGTACATCGAAAATTAAGATGCGTAGCTCCAAAATGTGCAGGAGTGTTTGAAGTTGTTTCTTCAACACCTTATTATTTCTGTGAAACATGCAAAGATCCCTTGTATCCTACACAACCCTTGGATTCTAATCGTCATCCCACCTTATTTGATGCTCAGAAGCGCGTGAGTGCTGCAAAAGTTGCGGCATTAGATATGGTTTTAGTTGCCCCTCGCCATTTATTCCGTGCACCTTATTCTTTACATGAAAAAACATCACTTGCTTCCTGTGTTTTAACAAAGGAAGAGCTAGATACCTTTTCCCCTCAAGATGCACGCCCCTTGTCTCTTGTTCCCCGCACGTATATTCCCTCATGCAACCCTGAAGAAGGAAAAGGATTATTGATGCGAGCATTACAATGGAAACAAGACACTCAGAGTATTAAAGAAAAACAACCAAAACGTCCATTGACTGCTCAAGAACGAGTTGCTTTGACAGGAGTAACTGAGGAAATGTTTCCCCCGACGATACAAAAACTGCGAACTATGAAAATGGAAGATGGGAAAAAAAGAGGATTGTTTGTATTGATTACTTTTTTGCGCGCCTGTGGATTTGGAGAAGCATATATCACTGAACAAGTACACGCTTGGAATGCTCAACACCCTAGCCCCTTACGTCAAGCCTATGTGAAGGCACAATTAGAATGGCACTTTAAACAAAAAAAATTAATTTTACCTCCTAATTATGAAAATGTTGCCTTTTATCGCGATTTAGGCATTTTAGAGGGAAAACCAACCGTGAAAAATCCGTTAGTGGAAGTACAAGCAGCCTTGCGTCGATGAAACGGGGAACATTTTTAAAGAAGGTAGACATTGAGTGGGAATGAATAAATGGTGCGTTTTGAGTAGTATTTTCTTAAGTGTCTTTATATTGAGTCTGGTGAGTGCTGCTGAAAATGATACACGAGTAGGTGCAGATAAAGCATTTGCCTGTTTGGAAAATCAAGTTGCTACAAAACCCACTTTGGCGTTGGATGAAGCACTTTTTAGTGTACTGGCTTTAGGAAGTGGAGATAAAGCTCTGAAAGTTATTGAACAAGAAGAAAAAAAGGAATCTACGGGAAGCTGTTGGCCAAAAGCTGGATGCTCTATTAAACAAACTGCTCAAGCATTGCTGGCATTGCGTCAAGCGGGACGAGATACAAAGGCTGCGGAGAATTGGTTGTTAAATAAAAGCGGTATTGCTACTGATTTAGCATGGTATCTTGAAATTGATACTGAACAACAACGAGCAGCTCAATGTACGATTAAGTATGATGCTGGAACGTATACAGTACGTATTGGACAGGATATGCGATTATCAAGTAGTGCAGGAAGTTGTTTAACTCTTGCTCCTTCTGGATTCTTATTGCGCGTACATGACAGTTGTTTGAGTAAATCATTTGATGTTTCGTGTAATGAAACGTTCGTTACTTCCTTAGTCTATCAAAAAGATAAGGGCACTGAAAATGACTGTTTAAACTTAGGAAATCTAACGTGTTTTGTTTCTGATACGAGTCATTCTTCTGCTTCATTAGGAACAACTCGAGAACAAATAATGGCATATTGCTTTAAACAAGGAACTGCTTGTGATTATGAAGGTAGTCTTTGGGCAACGTATGCATTGTGGAAACAAGATAAAAATATTAACAAATATTTACCTTATTTGATTGCATTAACAGAAGGACATGAGCGACATTTTGCAAGTGCATTCCTTTTTGGTTTAACAGGAAATAATGATTTCTTTTCAACAATTGCCCAACAACAGAAAGTACAAGGATATTGGGAATTGACTGGAAGCCCGTATAATCGATATTATGATACTGCTCTTGCCTTGCTTGGACTAGGAGGGAATGCAGAAGCACAAACAGCAAAAGACTATCTGATAAGTATTCAAACACGTGAAGGATGTTGGAATAATAATCGTATTGTTGATACTGGTTTCTTGTTATATGCTGGTTGGGGTCGAGTGGCTCGTGGAGGAGGAGGTTCAGGAGGAAGTAGTGCGTTCTGTACTGAAGCAGGATTTTCATGTGGACGACAAGATGCTTGCCTTGCCGCTGGAGGGCTCGTGAAACCAGGATTTGAGTGTACAGGTTTTGGTATTTGTTGTTCGGTTGCAGTGAGTGAAGCAAGTTGTGCTTCCTTATCTGGACGAGTCTGTAGCGCAACACAAACCTGTTCAGGTAAAAGCATTGCTTCTGCAGAAGGAAATTGTTGTACTGATGAATGTACCACCCAACCAATAGTAGTGGTGGATAGTGCCTGTGACCTTGCAGGGGGAAGCTGTGCTAGCGAATGTGGAGAAGGACAAGAAGCAAGTACCGAACAATGTACTTCCAGAAGTGATATTTGTTGTATAGAAAGTGGTTCTGGGGAAGAACCAGGAGTGAATTGGATTTTGATTTTACTATTGGGAATCTTTATTCTCTTGGTGATTCTCGCAATTATTTATCGTGAAAAAATACGATTATGGTACTTTAGTTGGAGAAAGGGAGCTACTGCTCCTACCGTTCGTCAAGTTCCTTCCGGTAGAGCACCTCCCCCGATATATCGTCCAGTACAACACCCCGTACAACAACGACCAATTAGTCGACCTTTGACTCGTGCTCCCCAAGGAAAACCATTTTCAGCTGAATTAGAAGATACCCTTAAAAAATTGCGAGAAATGAGTAAGTAATTTTTCTGAAAGGAGTTTTATTTTTAGCAGTATCTTTAAATAAGTCAGAAATGTGAGAGAACTATGAAATGGGTGTTTATTTGTATTCTTTTATTTTCATTTGTTTCTGCACATACTTCCTTCGAACTTGCAGAAGTATACTCTCCTGAACGCACTATTGTGATGGCCTTGCCCGAGACAATTGTCGGGGAGTTAGACGTAAAAAATGTTTTTTTGATGCGTGATGCGCATATAGAAGTACCTTGGGAATATGGAGTAACCGTGCGAGGAAAAGCAAGATATATTTGGGGAGTTACTCCTCGTACCCCTGGAAATTATTCGATAATGCTTCGTGACGCATTAGTTATTGTGAATGGCACTCCTCGTGTGCAAGATGTACTGTTTCCTTTTATGATACGAGGAAATAGTTCATTGTATTCATTTACTCCAGGAGTAATTGATCTAAATCAGAGTACGATACTTACCTTGACTTCACGTGCAAATACACGCCTTACTCTCCCTCTTGAAAGCGAAGGAAAAACAGAACTTTCACTTTTACCTGGAACGAATAAGATTAATTTAACAACAACAGGGATTGGATTCAAAGAACATTTGATTCTTGGAGAGTATGATGTGCCTCTTCTTGGTAAGGAAGAACAGACCTCTCGAATTCTTCCTCGATTTAGCATTTCACCTGGGTCTCTTTCATTTCGAGGAGGGATAGGAAGCACTACCAAGTGGTCGGTCAATATAACAAATGAAGAATTGAAAGATCAAAAACTTACCTTTGAATGGAATGCCTCGCTTGTTACAGTTACTCCTCGTTCACTTACTTTGCAAGAGATGAGTGAACTTACTGTTTCATTAGCACAACCTTTACGTACCTCTTTTACCACGGTAATTATGATTTACTCAGGCAATTATTCTTATCCTCTGACTGTGTCCATTCTTCTTACTCAACCCCTTAATGAAACATCTCGTGAACGGAATTATTCTGCATTATTTTGCGGTGAAGTTCCTGGATTCCTCTGTTCTCAAGATGCACGATGTGCAGAAGAACCCTTACCGGTAGGAGGACTAGCCCCTGGACAAATCTGTTGTCCAATTGCTTGTACTAGTCCTTCAGAACCTAGTTCCTTAACTCCTTGGTTACTCTTCCTTGGTGCGTGCGTACTTGCAGGGGGCGCATATTATTATTACAAAGTAAAAAAGACGCCTGATGCATTTGAAGAACGCATCAAAAGTGCTGAAAAGAAAATACACCCTTAAGTAAAAATTATTTCTTCTTTTTTGATTTCTTTGATTCTTTTTTCTTTTCTGTTGGTTGTTCCTTTACCGGTAGCGGTTGAGTGGTTTGTTCTTGTTTCTTGAACAAATGAGGAGCAACTTTGTAGAGCTCTTGGGCCATGACATTTTTTTCGTTAAGTAATTTTTTGGAAATAGAATCGTAATTATGAAGACGGCTAACTAAGACGTTTGCAAAATGGTTAATTGAAGCATTCGTATAGGTAATTTCTTGAGGGCTGATAATTTCTACATTTGAAGGCATATATGCAAAGAGCAACCCAAAAAGATGTTCCAATGATTGCGTTTCAAGAGTAACTTCAGCAAATGCTGTAAAGAGATCCTTGGAATCTTTAACTACTACCGGTTCATGCATATCTGAGCCAATAACGGCTACTCCTGGTTCTTTGTTAATATTCTGAATAAGTAAATCAAGCGCTCCTGCTACTTCCTCTTTCGGTCTACCGAGAACTTCTAAAATAATACGGGATTGGACTTTTTCAGCCATAGTATTTCTTTTTGGAAAGGGCTATTTAAACATTCATATTTTGCCCAAAACTAATAAGACAAGTATGCCAAAACAGATAAGCGTGAAGAAGGAAATTTTCCAGATGGTTGTTTGCTCGAAAGAAGGTTCTGAAAGAGTATTGAGATAGAGAGGTGAAAGATTGTTTTGAGGGGGAGAGATAGTATGTATTGCACTTTGAGAGGAAATAGATAAAGGAGTTATTGGTTTTTTTTCCTTTTTTTCCTTTTTTGAAAGGGGTTCTTTTTGCTCTTCTTCCTTTTCTTCTTCCTGGTTTGATTGAGAAAGAGCAATAGTAAGCGGTTGACAGGTTTCTTCATATGCTGTTTTACCTACTTTCCTAAGACGAACACAAAGTTCAGGGTTTATTCCGGTTTGTACGATCTTCAATGTGAAAGAAGTTTGCGTAGGAAATACTCCTTTGAGATAATAAAATGTTGATTTTTCCTTTCCATCAACAATTATTTTCGAAAGATTTTGTAACTCTTGTGCTTGGACAAAGAGTTTGATATCGGCAGTTGTAGAGTCCTCGTGTGAAAGAGTAAGGGTGAAAGAATCGCCCATCTCAATGGAAGAAGGGGCCGAGAAGGATAAGGCAGAGGTAAAAGAACTAATGAAGATAGCCGTAACTACTGCGAGCAACCAGTTCATGCTGGTCTGTAAAGAGATAGGCTGTGTCTCGATCATTGTTCCAGACGTTTCCTACGCCCCATGAGAGATCGGTAGCATCTTGTGCTGATTCACTCCAAAGCGTTGTATTTCGACAAAGACCTTTGAACTTATAGGTTTTTCTACTTTCATCTTTAAGGTACCATCCATTGATTGTATCTGCATAACAAGTACAGGTTATTTGTATTGCTTCTTTTTTCTCATCTATAGCTAAAGCAATGCAACCAAAAAAAGGAGACTTTTTCCAAATTCCTTTACTTGCATCCACTGCTTGTTGTTCTGCTCGTGCAAACTTCTTACGTTCTTCTTCTTGAACTAAAAATATTGAAGCAAGCCCTTGTTGTACTAAATCAAGATTAAGATAGTTCTTTCCTACATAAATACGAGCAAGAAGACGATGATATTTGTCAGTACCCAGAATTTCTATCATTACTTCTGTTCCTTCATATTTTTTCATATAGCTTATTGCCTCGAGACTTAAGGGAGACTCTTTTTCAGGAGTATTGATATTTACTAATCGTACTGTTCTACCATCGGTTGTTTTGAAAGTATCTCCATCAATAACTCGCTCAATTACTACGATTTCTTTTTCAGAATGTTCCTTGATGGTTAATAACGTAAATGTGTTATAGAGGGCAAGGGTACAGACCAATGCAAGAAGAAGCGCGTATATGAATCGCATAAGAAGAAAGAGGTTTTTTTCTTTAAAAATCCTATTTAGGAAACATTAAAAAGAAACAAATGCTCTTTTACTTGGAGAAATGATGGGATACGACTTTATTATTCTTGGTGGAACAGGTATTCAGGGACGCATTTGTGCTCGAGATATGTTAGAATCGGGATATCGCGTGTTGTTAGCGGGACGAGACCCCTCTTCTATCCGACACTTGCTTACAACCTGGAAAAGGAAAAGTGCGTTTCTAAAGCTAAATTTAGAAGATGCTTCTGCATTACGTAAAGCTATACGAAATTCTGGGGCACGCGTCGTAGTAAACTGTGCTGAACTTGAATTTAATGTGCAAGTTATGAAAGCCTGTCTTGCAGAACGTGTCTCATGCACTGATTTAGGGGGGCTACAACGAATTACTGCACAACAGTTTAAGCTACATAAAGCATTCCAAAAAAAGAATATACTCTGTTTAACTGGTTGTGGTTCTACCCCTGGAATCGCGAATGTTCTTGTACGATACGGAGCAGAATATTTTGACAAAGTCGAAACTATTGACTTAGGATTTGCTTGGGATTCTGACCCTAAAGTATTTGTGGTGCCTTATTCAATACCCAGTATCTTCGCTGAATTCAGAGAAAAGCCAATCATTTTCGAAAAAGGAGCATTTGTGACTAAACCGCACTATACTTTGAGTAAAACGTTTCCGGTTCTCGGAAAACAAACAGTACGTGGGATCGTCCATTCAGAAGTGTATACGTTCCCTCGATATTTCCCATCGTTATATTCAGTGCGTTATTTAGCAGGCTTTCCTGATCATAGTCGTACCTATATTGAAGCACTCTTACGTTTACACGGTGATACTCCTGAAGAACTCCCCCATACGCTGGCGTTACTTAAACATTTAATACCCCCTAAAGGTTATACTGAACAAGAGATTATTTGGGTTGAAATGAATGGAAAAAAAAGAGAAAGGCGTTTACAACTTCATCTCAAATGTTTTGTAACTACTCAACCAGGATGGGAAGAGGCAGGCAGCAATATTGACACTGGAAGAACTATAAGCGTACTTAGTCAAATGGTTTTTCGACAAGAAATCAAAGAATATGGCGTGCATGCCCCTGAAGGTGTTGTTGCCTGGAAACCTTTTTTCAAAGAATTGGCACATCGTCATATGTACGTAACTTGTAACGGAAAACGTATTAATTAGTTTTTTGAATAACAATTTTTATATAGTGTGCGGCGGTGATGGCGACATGAGAGATGACTACGATTTTATTATTATCGGAGCAGGAGTTACTGGACTATCTGCTGCAATGTACGCTGCACGACTAGGATTAAAAACGCTTTGTTTAGGGGCAACTTCAAGTTCTGAATTACCGGTAGGGGGAGTCATTACAACAACGAATATCGTAGAAAATTATCCAGGATTTATCCGTTTAACAGGAACTGAACTTGCTGAAGCTATTGAAAAACATGCACGTTCATACGACTTGGTCACAATCATTAAAGATAAAGTGCAAGCGATAATGAGGAAAGGAATGCATTTCACTGTGCAAGGCAAAAAAGAAACATATTTCTGTAAAACAGTTTTATTTGCTACTGGAACTAAATGGAAGCAATTAGAGATACCTGGAAGTAAAGAATTCGAGAATAGGGGCGTCGTTTACTGTGCACTTTGCGATGCTCCTCTTTTTAAAAATAAAGTAGTTTGCGTGGTAGGTGGATCAGATAGTGCAGCAAAGGATGCTTTAGTAGTAGCTGAACATGCCTCTAAAGTTTACCTCATTTATCGAGGAAAGGAGATACGTTCTGAACCTATTAATACTGCTCGAGTTAAGGCCCACCCAAGGATAGAAATTATTACTGAGACGAACTTGACTGCAATTAACGGAGAGAAAAGCGTGAGTAATGTTTTTTTAGACAAACCTTACCAAGGGAGTAAAACGCTTGCACTGCAAGGCGTATTTGTAGCTATTGGTCATGTTGCACTTTCTGATTTGGCAGTCCCATTAGGCGTTGCATTGAACGCAAAAAAAGAGATTATTATTAATCATAAAACATCTGAAACAAACGTGCAGGGGGTTTATGCTGCAGGAGATGTAGGTGATAAGCCTTTCAAGCAAGCAATAACAGGAGTATCTGAAGGGTGCACTGCCGCATGGTCTGCATATGAATATATCTCAAAGCAGCGATAGTTACGATTACATGACATTTTTAAACTATAAATACTTAAATTTTTTATGAATAAACGAGGTCTCTCACCTGTTGTGGCAACAGCTCTTTTGATTACAATTGCAGTTATTTTAGCAGCAATCCTTTTCTTCTGGGCGCGAGGATTGTTAACTGAGCAAAATCAAAAATTTGGAGAAGCTGTTGAAAATTCGTGTGAACGGGTTATTTTCAAAGCTGAAGCGTTTGGAGATTCACTCTCTGTTTTAAATCGAGGAAATGTTCCCCTCTATGCTGTGGATGTACGTGTTGAAAATGCTGCTGAAGGGTCCATAGAATTTGTTAAAGCGTTTCGAGATAGTGCCAGTGGTAAAGAAGTCACTATCCCTCAAGGGTCTACTGCGCGAATAAATATTTCAGGACAAGGAATCGTACCAGGAAATACCTTATTGATACAGCCGGTTTTGTTAGGAAGTAAAGGAGGACAATCAGAAGTATACGCTTGTGAACGAAAAGCTATGCGTATCACGGTTGCATCTTAAAATAGTACAACGAGGATTTTCGGCTATTGTTGCAACAGTGCTTATTGTAAGTTTAACGGTTATTATTGGTGCGGTACTGGCAGCGTATGTTATTCCATTCGTAAAAGATACTCTTTCAGGAAGTACGAGCTGTGTAGGTATTGCAAATTATTATTCATTTACCCAATCTACGGGATATAATTGTTATACTTCTTCGCACTATAAGCTCTCTCTTGCTCAACGAGCAGATGGCAAAGGGGCAGAACAGATTGTAGGATTTAATTTAGTATTGGAAAGTGCTGATGGGGCAGGTACGCTTTTGGAAGCTCGTGCAACAACTGGCCCAACACTTATTTTCTTAAATGGGAGTACAACCTATCCGGGATTGCCAGGGCCTGGGAACATCAAAACCTACCGTTATAATTCTACTACTCGATATACTCGAGCAAAAGTGTATGCAGTGTTAGCTTCAGGTAAATCGTGTGACCAACAAGAGGGAGTAATTACTTTACGCCAATGTTAATGCGAGGACAGATTTGGGTTGAAACCGTATTGTATACGCTTTTAGGACTGGGATTGATGGGGCTTGTTATGGCATTTGCATTACCGAAGATTACTGCTTCACAAGAACGAGCAGTTGTTGAACAGAGCATACAAAGTATGAATGCCCTTTATGGTGCAATTGAAACAGTGCAAACACGAGGTACAGGAAATGTTAAAGTGGTGAGTTTTACGTTGCAAGCAGGCAATTTAGTAATTGATGGAACAAATGATACACTCGTTCTTACCTTGCCTGAACAAAAAAGTAAATATTCACAACCTGGTTCTCCAATTGAACAAGGCCCTGTAACGATTCTCACTGAAGAGCGATCAGGAAGCTACCAAGTTCTTCTCAGCGTTGCATTACCTCGTATTAATCTTACCCTAAGTGGTTTAGATGATCAAAAAACATTAACTGCGGTAAGTACTGCGCATCGTATTACTGTGAGTGCTATTGGTACTCAATCTGATCGTATGATTGTTTCTTTAGAGACAAGTTAACCAGAAGTTTTAAATACATTTTTACTTTATTACTATACAATGGTGATATCTTTAAATTTAAATCCGAGCGTACCTAAGCTTCCCCGCATAGAGAATAAACAAGCTGTTGATGTACGATATATGCTTATTCCTCCTTATGCAGGAGCCCATATTTCTTGGAATGCGGAAACTAATGAATTAGTGTATGATTTAGAAGAACCTGTGTTACAAGATAAAGAAAAAGATGCCCTTAAGCGTATTGAAAATGCGTTGTTCGAATTGATTAATATAAATATTACAGTGGAAAATACTCCTGAAGCAACAATCGCCTATTTGGATAAAACTTCTCGTTTATTGATAAGTGAATTAAATATTGCAATTAGTGAAGAATCATATCAAAAATTATTTTATTATTTATATCGAGATTTTGTAGGTATGAATGAAATTGAAGCATTGCTTAAAGATTATTTTATTGAAGATATTGAATGTAATGGAATCGGTTCTCCGTTGTATGTTATTCATAGAGTATATCGTAATATTCGTACTAATGTTGTATTTCATGACCTAGATAAACTTGCAGGATTCGTAGAAAAATTGGCTCAACGTGCTGGTCGATATATCTCGTACGCTCAACCATTATTAGATGGTAGTTTACCTGATGGAAGCAGAGTCAATGCTTCTTATACAAAAGACGTCACTTCTAAAGGCCCAACATTTACTATTCGTAAATTTACTAAAATCCCTTGGACCCCTACTCAATTACTTTCATTTAATTCAATTAGTCCAGAGATGCTTGCGTACTTCTGGTTATTGATAGAACATAAATCAAGTATTTTAGTTGCTGGAGGAACAGGAAGTGGAAAAACGACGTTGCTCAACGCCCTTGCATTCTTTATTCCTCCTGAAGCACGAGTAGTTAGTATTGAAGATACTCGTGAAATTAATCTTCCACGTGAGAACTGGTTACCTTCTGTTGCTCGCCCTTCTGTTGGATCAAGTAAAGTAGGAGAAATTGATTTATTTGCTTTGTTGAAAGCTTCATTCAGACAGACGCCGGATTATTTAATTGTGGGAGAAGTGCGAGGAAAAGAAGCATTCGTTTTGTTCCAGGGTATGGCTTCTGGTCACGCTTCATTGAGTACTATGCACGCAGACTCGGTAGATACCTTGATTAAACGTCTTGAAACTCCCCCTATTGAACTTTCCCCGAGTCTGGTAAATACTCTTGATTGTGTGGCTGTTGCAACGCATGCAGTTATTAATCAAAAAGAAACAAGAAAATTAAAAGAGATTGTCGAAATTGTAAATGTTAATGGTGATGGTACTGCAATTGTAAACACTCCGTTTATTTGGGATCCTGCGCAAGATAAATTCTTCTTTAGAAAACAAAGTAAAGTATTGGAGAAAATATCCACTCGGACAGGTATCCCTTTGGCAACTTTGCAAAATGAACTAGTTATTCGTTCTAAACTGTTATACCACCTCTATCAAAAAAAGATTTTTGGATTTGAAGAAATTGGAAAAATAGTAAATCTCTATCATAAAGACCCTGCTGCTGTTTTGGCCCAATATCCCGTCGATGCATAAAGAACATATATAAACTGAATTCGTCATGGAGGAATATGAATCAAGAGCAGGTGATTACTCTTACTAGTTTATTATCTGCTATGCAAGATGCAATTACTCTTCTTGAGCAAGCAAAGAAAAAAAACGACGTTGAACTTGCTACAAAAACGAAACGATTACTATTAGATTTACAACAACAGGCGGAAAAAACAGTATGATTGATGAATTACGAACTAATATTGCACAAGCATTGAGCTTGTTACGAACCATACAATCCTATCTTCGCTTACGAGAGCAAGGGGATAAAGCACAACAACGATTGTTGGAACAAGGTATCGAAGCATCACGTCTTCAATTACAATTACTTATTAAATCGATTCCTACTTTACTTGCTGAACTTCCTACTGCTCAACCCTTGCCAAGTGCTAAAGTTGCTTCTTCCTCTACCTTGCAAACTGTAGAAACTGCTACTCAGGCAGTTGTTTTGAAAAAAGAGAATACGGCAGAATACTTGCAAACGCTCCAGGTCAATGAAGATACTTTGAATAGATTGAAGAATGCTGGACAACCAATTGTGCTTCCTTCTGCATCTAATTATGAACGTTCTCGAGGATATCTCAAAATCTCCCAACAATTATTTGGAAATATGTCCCGTTCGCTTATCCAAAAGGGGTATTATCGCATATTGGCCTTGACTTTACGTAAATCAAATATGGGTATTTTATTTGAAAATTACATTTCTTTATTGCTCTTTAGTACAGTACTCGCATTTTGTGGGGGCATTGTTTTGTATCTTTTCTTTATATTTATGTCTCTTTCTCTTTCTCCTCCTTTTATTACGGCAGTTACTGAAAATATAGGGGGAAGAGCCTTGGTTCTTAGCTGGATTCCGTTCCTTACTGCACTCCTTACCTATCTTGCGGTTATTTATTATCCTGGTACCGAACAAGGAGGGGCCACTACACAAATTGAACGAGAATTACCCTTTGCAGTAATTCATATGAGTGCTATTTCAGGATCAGGTATTGAACCAAGTAATATTTTCAAGATTATTGCTGAAAGTAAAGAATACCCTTATTTAAGTAAAGAAATGCGTAAAATAATTAATCAGATGAATGTATATGGGTATGATTTAGTTGCTTCCTTAAATGTCGTTTCGCAAAATACCCCTAGTCAAAAATTAGCAGATTTATTTGCAGGACTTTCTGCAACAATTACTTCTGGAGGAGGACTTTCAACTTTCTTTGCAAAACGTGCAGAAACTCTCTTATTAGATTATCGTTTGGAACGAGAGAAATTTACTAAGACTGCTGAAACCTTTATGGACTTATACATTACCTTGGTCATAGCCGCTCCAATGATTTTATTGTTAGTTATAATCATGTTACAATTAAGTAATTTTAGCTTTGGTGTTGGGCCAGGTTTGTTGACTTTCTTGATTATTGGAGTCATCGCGCTCTTAAATGTGGTATTCTTAAGCTTGTTACAGCTTAAACAACCGGTGAATTAAAATGAAATTACAAAAAATGCATTGGTTAGGAATTATTGCGGGAGTAATTACTCTTCTCGTAGCCATTGGATTTTATATTGCAAGTGAAGATAGAAATCTTGCTTTTTTTGTAGGAAGTATTGGAATTACGCTGATAGTAGTGCCCTTCATTATAGATATTATTCTACAAACTCAACATGAAGATGAGATTGCTAATATGTTCTTGGAATTTAGCAGAGGTTTAGCAGAAAGTGTAAGTACAGGAACTCCGGTAAGTAAAAGCATCGTTAATATGCGAAATAAAAATTATGGGGTATTAACTCCGCACATTAGTAAATTAGGAAATCAAATTGCGTTAGGCATTCCCTTACATACTGCCTTAGAAACATTTGCTCGAGAAGTAAATAATCCGGTTATTACCCGCTCAGTTTCTTTAATTAGTGAAGCTGAACGAGCGGGAGGAGAGATTGATTATATTCTTGACTCAGTTGCTCGTTCAATAGCAGAAGTTGAAAAATTGAAAAAAGAACGACAATCAGCAATTTCGAGTTTAGTAGTGCAAGGATATATCATTTTCTTTGTATTTATTGGAATTATGTTAGTTATGGAATTTAAGATACTACCCTTAGCGGTGAGTGTGGGACAGATTAGTATGGATGCACAAAATTTAGGGGCAATTGATGCAAGCGCTTCTGAAAAAATCGATCAAAAAACGCTCCCTAATCTTTTCCTTTCATTGTTAATAGCCCAAGGCTTTTTTGCAGGATTGATCATTGGTAAATTAGCGGAAGGAAAGATAAAAGCGGGCATTAAACACTCATTTATTTTGGTTGTGGTTGCATTACTTGTTTCAACCGGTGCTCGATACCTTTTGCAGGATTGATCATTGGTAAATTAGCGGAAGGAAAGATAAAAGCGGGCATTAAACACTCATTTATTTTGGTTGTGGTTGCATTACTTGTTTCAACCGGTGCTCGAAACTTTATCGGTTCGGCGAGCTAAATAAAACAATTCATTTGATGAAGAAAATGTCTCAAACGAATAACTATTAGTCGTTAATGCTTTTTCAAACCAGAGGCGCCGAATGGTTTGCATTCTTTTTCCTGAAAGAGAAATAGTCGGAAAACTTGCAAGTAGATAGGTTGTTTTGAGTAAACGAAGTATTTTTGTGGCGTTTGCATGTCCTTTCTTATCAATAATATCGAGGATTTTATAAGCAAGGACGAGATCTACTTCAGGAAACGATGATTCTTGGGTGATGTCTGTTACTTTTGTTTTTCCAATAATTCCCTCACTACTAAAATACGCTTTAACTTTCGCTACATCTTGTTCATTGATATCATATGCGTAGTACTCAATATCTTTTGTTGCTTGATAGAGTGGATTTTGTCCTGCCCCCAAATCAAGAATTCTTTTCGGAGCGAGCATGGCAATACGTTTATTTAACAAGGGATAAAAGGGCATTCGTTCTTTGGTTGAAAGATGTTCTTTGGTTGAAGAAATATGGTATCTCCCCGACATCTTCCTTAATTCACGACGTATTGTTTTGAGAATGATTTTTTCGTCTTTTTTACTTATTTTTTTTCCATCTGGAAGAAATTTCTTTAGATTTTCAGCAATATATTTATCTGGAATGCCTTTGAGTTCTTTCTTACTTTTTATTTGGGCAATTAATTCAGAATACATTATTGTTTGAAGCAAAGGGTATATAAAAAGCTGGTGTGAAAAGGAGGCATGAGGCGAGGGATCAATCAACTTGAAATGGTCTTGGCATTTCTTATTTTTATTGGGGCAATAGCTGGAAGCGTATTTTTCCTCCAAACTTTTCGAGCACAAACAGAACAATTTTCACAAGCAGAAGTCTGGGTGGATAGTTTGCAAAAAGCTATGGAAGACGAAGTACTAGTTACTTCTTTTTTATTGAATCGAACCTCGATTGGTGCACTAGCAACACTTACTTTTAATATTAGTAATCCTTCACTACCTACCGTGTTGGTAAATGCAAGTAATGCATTAATATCGAGCGAACATGCGGAAACGCACCTTTCATTTAATCCCCAAACAAGCACAAATAAAGGATTTATTATACAATCGCGATCACTTATTGAACAAAAAGGATCCTCCTCAAATTCCCCTATTCCTGGAACCTATCTTTTGAGTGCACCTACCACTCGACAAATAGTTACTGAAACACGTATACGTACCTTACAAGAACAGCTTACTACTTCACAGGCTGCGACCTTGACCAGTTTGGGTTTACCTCCCTCACTTACTATTCGCCTTGCATTCTCAGCCCCGGGAGTTTCTATTGCTTCAACCCTCGCTCCCCCTCAAGACCGAGAAGTGCGCACGATTACTCGACGAGTTGAACTTATGACTAAGGAAGGAAACTTTATATTTGGTACTCTCCAGATAACCTTATGGTAAGAGGATGGTTACGTATTGTTGAAGCAGTAATTGCAATTCTTATCGTTGCATCTTCTATTTTGATTGTATTACAACAAGAGCAGACACGATTTGATGCAAATTTGTGTGCTCCTCTTGCTCCGTTACTTCAAGAAATTGGACAAACCTCTACCCTTCGTGCGGCCGTACTTGCAAAAGAAGAAAGTACAATCAATGCGTTTCTTACTACACACATTACAAATCCTACAATCGCATTTTCATTTTCATTTTGTGCCCCTCAAGACGTATGTAGTTTTACTGGAGAAGATGTTTCTAAAGATAGCGATGTTTGTGCAGATGAACGTATTATTACACCCCCTGATGACACTCAAAACATCACTAAATTAAAGGTGTTTCTCTATCGTAGTTCTTAAAGAGAGGTTTATAAAGAAGCAGACGGTAGAGACATATGGTTGACGCTCTTGTTGAGGAATATACTATGCGTAATTATATCCTCTATATTTTTCTCGGATTGTTAGCATTTGTTCTTATTGTGTGGTGTTTTTTTTATCTCGCAAAAGATCGCACGGTCGAAACACTCCAAGAAACAGGATTTCAATCTCAGAATGTAAGCGATCTTCGTCCTTCTTCTGAAACGGTTTTTCTCGAAACTCCAACATCTGTCGTTAATGCGCAGAGAGGTTCTGATGAAAAGTAACTTCCTTCCTCTGTTAAGTGTATGTGTTTTTTTTATAATTAGTTTAGCAAGTGCTGCCCCCCCTTCCATTCTTATCCCCTTCGATAGTGAAAATCATGACACTGCTCCCTTTTATTGGAGAAATCTAAGTATAACTCAAAACTATCCCCTTCCTGCCCTTTCGAGTACACAAGTAAAATTTGGAACACGGAGTCTCTTCTTTGATGGGACAGATAAAAGTATTGCCTATCTAGCACAAGAACGTTCTCTGGAGATGGCAGGTAAAGACTTTACGATCGATTTTTGGTATCATCCTTTGAGCTTACCCGGCAAGACAGATGTTATCGGCGGAACTCAGATACAACATGATCTTTTTCGACTTATCAACGCACAAGATCGCACCAAGGATTTGTTATTTTACACGCAGAGTTTGCCAGGCTCGAATACTCCTGGGCGACTCATGCTTGCCCAAATAAACTACCAAGTCTCACCTCCTACGACAGAGAGTGTTCAACTATTAAAATCAAGTCGATCTGAGCAGATGACGCTCAATCAGTGGAATCATGTTGCACTTATGTGGAAACAGGGCAAGGGATACGCAATCGCTATTAATGGACGAATCTCTTCTAGTAATGGTTGGTATAATGAACCCCCTTTTTTGAGTATTTCTTATACTCATCTTTATTTAAGTAGCCCTTATTTTCTCAACTCTCGTCCCCTTCATGGCTATCTTGATCAATTTCGTGTGACGATTGGGGAAGCCATTTGGGGCGATACGCCGCAAGGAGGAACGTTTACCCCTCCAACTGTACCGACTGCCCCTTACAATTACACTATCTATCATTGGGATCGCGCTTCGGATGGCACGACCAGTACGACCGGTGATTACACCCTTACCGCTCCTGCGGGCGGTCGCGTTGCGCAGATTGAACTCATTGGTTCAGGAGGAGGGGGTATGCAAACCTGTCCTGCCTTTAGCTGTTTCCTAGGGGGGAATGGTGGCGGAGGTGGAGCATATGGAAATCATACCTATTCATTAGTATCTGGAGGGCAGTACGCTTTGCACGTAGGGAAAGCAGGGAAAGGGGGAAGTTTAGGTTATTCTAATGATATGACATCAGGTGAAGAAACGTTTATCCAACAAGTAGGGGTGCCCTCAACGAAGCTTTATGCGGCGGGTGGGAAAGTCGGTGGCGGTGGCAGTGGCGGTGGCAGTGGCGGTGCGGGAGGGACGAGTAATGCCATTCACTCTATCTCTGGTCAACCTGGACAGGCAATCCCCAATTATAATGGTGGGGCAGGGGGTAGCTCCGGATCTGGTGCAGCCGGAGGAACGAGCGGACACTTTACTGAAATCGCAGGCTATACGAAGCAACTTATTTCTGGAAAGCGTTATGGTGGTGGAGGGGCAGGAGGAGGAGGAACAGATGGGGGCAATGGTGCTGAAGGACTTATGGTACTTACGTACACAATAGGAACAGTCGCATTGCCTATCTGTGGAAGTAATGGATGTGAAGTGGGAGAAACTGCAGTGTCCTGTCCTGCGGATTGTTCTGTAAGTCTTCCGCCTGTTGTCCCTGTTTCTTCTTGTCCTCTTAATCAAACACTCTTCAAACTCTATCAAGGAGGAAACTCCCATATTGCAAATGCTTCCACCTCTAATGCTGGAATAGCTGTTTGTTATTCGGATATTTTTGGAGTGAATTATACGGGCGCAAATCCTCATCAGTGTTCCGCAGAGAATGCAAATAAACTTATATGGGCTACCGGCACACAGAATGCACACGTTGCTACAGTGACTTCTCTTACGTATGCAACACCGTATTGTTATGGGGATGTTGTGTGCAATGCGCGAATAGGAAGTTGTCAAGGATCTGAACGAATTGTTGCACGCCTTCCTAATGGAACCGCTACGAGTAATCTGCATATTGGAAATGCAAGCTTTACAACATATAACCGCGTACTCTGCTGTTCAAGTGCCTTTGCGGGAGAAGTATTTGGTATTCCGCAATGGACAACGCCAACAGGCACGAGCATTACATCGGCACAAGTAAATCAAACCGTTAATTTGAGCGTCACTACTTCGCTTGCTCTTGGAACTTCTGTTGTTGTTCAGATAGAAGAAGATGATGGACTTATTGGAGATGATGATGCGATTGTTACACTTCCAGGGATAGTAAGTAATGGTAAAATAAGCATTTCACTCAAACTTAATGATACGTATATTGCGAAAGGAAAAGAGGGAGATGGAAGTGCAAATGAATTAGTCTTTACAGGAAAAGTAAGTGGAGGGGGGGCAACTTCTTCTGAAGCCTCGTTACTTGTTAGTTTACAGCAAGGAGGAACTCCGTATTTACTTGAAGGAAATATTACGGGCGTGTATCATGGACAGGTGTATGTAAATGGATCTGGATTGAGTATTAATCATACGTTTTCACGTGCAGGGAACCTGCAGGTGAATTGGAGTATACCTGAAGAAGGCATACGACAAACCGGTGACTCATTTGTGTATAACTTGACGACGACTGGACAGAAGACCTTGACTTTACATGTTTCTAATACTTATGGAGGACATGCAGAGTTACAAATTGGTTTCTTGGTGGTGCCGAGTTCAGGAGGAGATGGATTGATGACCTTTATTGATTATCCAGGATATTATCAAATTGTTAAAACGGGACGTAATTCAAGCACTACGTTTATTGCAGGAGCAAATACCAGTTTTGCGCTTCTTCGCAATAGCAGTTCGTGTGGGGCGTTTATCTGCTTCGGAGGGATATGTCCAACCACAACCAATAACACGGATGTCTTGTGTGGGGGAACTACTCGAGCAATTAGTTCTACTCCTCAATCACATGCCGCTCTCCGATTCACTTGGGAATTAAATCAAGGAGGAACATGGCAATTAATAGAAACAGGAATGGGGCAGATTACCCGATCGATCTCTTTGGGAAGTTCTTCCTATTCAACACTACTTAATGATAAACAGATACGTGTGATTACCAATTATACCGTTTCAGGCACAAGTTTGGAAAATACGTTTGTTCGTTCATTTACCCTTGGACAATGTCTTGATAATGGACATCAATTTGCAGTGGTTAATTCCAGAAAACAATTTGTCCGATTGGTAGGAACTGTACCAGGAGAAGGGACGGCTACGATTCCATTTAATATGACTGCTTGTCGAGGCGAAGATGACCTTAATGGAACGCTGGATGATTGCGTACCAGCTGGTTGGAGCTGCGGTGATAACGGTGCATTTATGCCTGTAGTGAATGGAAGTGTAGCTCCGCCTGTCTTTTGTGATGACTTGAAAACGAAGAATACTTGTGAGAACGCACATCTTGTATTCCCTTCACAAGTTTCCTGTTTAGGAACTTCACAGGGGGCATCGTGTGTCTGGGATCCGATTCGTAATGGTGGAAACGGAGCATGTGGAACGAAGTATACTGTTCTCTCCCCTGCTGGAGGAACAGACACGTGTACTGAATTCTTTAATCCGGGAAGTACTTGTGTTGAAGGATTACGTGATGTGACCATTGATGCCACCTTTACTCCTACCAATAATGTGTGTTCGGCATTTCAAAGTGCCTGTATAGACCGAGCAGATACCTTAGTGTGTGGAAGACCAGCATATGAGTTACCGTTCTTTGGTTGGTGGCAGATGGTGATTGGAGGGTTGGGCATTATTATGCTTTGTCTTTTGCGTCGAATGAAAGCTAGAACCTTTTTAAACTTGAAATGAGTGTGTTAGATATGCGGGTGATTCCTTTTTGTACTTATGTCGTGCTCAGTATTTTTTTCTTGAGTATGGTGGGGGCACAACTGACGTTACAAAGCGAAACAGTCCAGCGCAACCTTACCAGTGGTCAGTTAGTAACGGGACAAGTGGTGCTCAAGAGTACGAATCATCCGGGAGAAACAAGCATTACTTCTAGTTATCCGTATAACCGAACAACATTGTTATCTTGGATAGAACAAAGTGGATTACTTGAAGGAGTTGACTATACCTGTTCCCTTCCTGGATGTAAAGCACGTACACGAGCAGTTTCTCCTCTGGCTTCCTCATTTATGCTTTCATCAAATACTACTTTTTTGTTTGGATTTAACGTTACAAAACAAGATACCTTATTAGAGGCATTTACAATGACTCTTTCTTCTGATGCTCCTGCGTCTTGCGTTACTCCATTCACTCTCACCATTGGTAATGAACGCACCCTCGTAAGTTCTGCGTATCAACCTGATCTTTTATGTGGAGACGTTTCGTATGGTTGTTTCAATAGAGACTTGAGTAGTCTATACCAATTAGTTGAAGTTACCTCACAAGGAGTATGTTCTCGTATGCACTTACCAAGTGCTCCGGCATTTATGTTGGGAGCACGTATACAAAATACGAGCACGAGTGAATCAACACTCTCTATGAAAGTCTATCGCAACGACACTGAATTTGTGGGCGCTTGTACCTTACCTCCTTTGACACAAGCGATACAAGATGTGCGATGCACCTTTAACCAAAGTTTGCTTGCAGATTCTTATTATGTGTGTGTGAGCGCTGAACAACCCGATAGCTCATATCAAATACAAGTTGAGGAAACACTTCCAGTATGTGGAACTGCAGAATTGGGTGGACAAACAATTATTGATTTTGAAATATTTGCACAACCCTATGGATATGCTCCTCCTCGAACTATTTCAATACCGCAGGCATTTCAAAATCAGTATGGACAAGCACTTTCTGAATATCTTGACGATTACCTTCTCAATACGTATGGACGAATTTGTACGGGAGGATGTACTGTCCCTTTCGGATTGCTGGGTAATGCACAACAAATTACTTTACAAAATGTAAGTACTCGTTATAGTTCAAGTGGTCTTAAGACCACCAGTACAACGTTGTATACTGCTGAACAACAAAAACCCACGATAACGGGTAATCTTACTCTTCCTCTTGGTCCTCTGGGTATTCGTGCTCCTCTCAATCCAGGGACACAAATATTCAAATTACAAGCAGGTCCTACTACGTTACTTTCCCTCCCTCTTTCTATTATTGGAGGCTTCAGAGTGCAATTGCAACCTCGTACTTATTTCGTTGGTGTTCCGATGACTTTTGTTCTACTCTCTCCTGAAAACATTAGTACTACTGTTTGGACATTTGGAGATGGACAAACAGCTACAACACAGGGAGGAATTGTTAAGCACACATATACGAGCACTGGAACTAATATCTCTCTTTCCGTGCAAGCAACTTCTACACGAGGAAAACAAGCGCGAGAAACATTTACTCTTACCCCTGCTGATGCACAGAGCACACTCCACTCATTACTCAATTATACGAGTACCCGTATCGCTTCGTTAACCACTTCACTCGCTGGCGTACCGAGCGAAGTAAGCACTTCTCTTCGAACAACACTTGGATTGGCAAATATTACTGAACAAGTTCAAACGATACGTACGTCTACGTACACGGACACTACTATTGGAGAACCGATTACCTATCTTTCAAGTTTGACTCTTCCTGAACGTATCTCTGTTGCAGTTTCTGGAAATGCCCCCCTTGATGTTTATTATTCTTCACTTGATAGCAGTTATGCTTCAGTATTTTATACTAATCTCACACTTACTGACCCGGAAGAAATTAAATTGCATATTATTGAATGGATCGGTACTCGTTTTTCAGGCACGGCGCAGTATCAAGTAATACAGACCGTGGAACAAGAAGTTACTACGCCTTATGCCGTCACCTACCTCTTAACTCTCCAACGAAAGGAATTCGCTGAAGATACTTCTTTGATTGTTGATTTCCCTCTTTCTCAGGTGCTTTCTCCTCCAAGTGATGCTCGAGTATTGGTTGACGACACGCATAGTGGTTTTGCAATACCTCTTGCAGGAAAAGAAATTATTCGTCTTACGTTTTTAGGGAATCCTGATCTTACCCGTCTAGGCATGTTCATTATTCCTCCTGCTTCATTTTTTGACAAATATCGCCAAGTGCATGAACAAAAAGAGCCCTTCCCTACTGTCTGGTTTGGCATTGCTTGGTTTGTCTGGCTCATTGGTTTCTTAATCGCTTATGTTATCGTACAAGAATGGTATAAACGCCATTATGAACACTATCTCTTTAAAAATACGGATGATCTCTATAATGTAATCACATTTGTGTATAACGGAAGAATACAAGGAACTGAAGAGTTACAAACAAAAAAGAAACTTGCGCAATCAGGATGGACAGGGGAACAAATTACGTATGCTACACGTAAACTTGATGGTAAACGAACAGGAATGTGGGAACTTCCTCTCTTTAGTTATTGGGAACATAAAAAAGTACAACGAGAAGTAGCAAAACGACGTGCGGGAGAAGAAGGCAAGGTTTATTAAAACCCCTTTTCTAGCTCGACTCATGTTACGCATTTTGAAAAGTCTTTCACGAAAAATGCTTTCTTCTTTTTTTGGAAGAAAGGAAGAAATACGCATTGGATTCTATGGCCCACCTAATGCAGGTAAAACAAGTTTGGCTAATCGTATTTGTAAAGATTGGACTGGAGCTGAAATCGGGCAAGTAAGTAAAGTTCCTCATGAAACGAGACATGTACAATTTAAAGAAAAAGTAGAAATCAACTATAAAGGAAAAACTTTGACATTCAAAATTGTAGATACTCCTGGTATTGCAACTAAAATTGATTATGAAGATTTCTTGCATTTTGGAGTTAAGAAGGGAGCTGCAAAAAAGCGTGCTAAAGAAGCGACACAAGGTATTATTGAATCGATACAATGGCTTGAAGATATGGAAGCAGTGGTGGTTGTATTAGATGCTTCTGAAAACCCGTATAGTCAAGTGAATATTACGATTATTGGGAACCTTGTTGCACGTAAAATTCCCTTACTTCTTGTTGCGAACAAAATTGATTTAAAAAAAGCAGAAATTAAAAAAGTGCAAGCGGCATTCCCTGAATATCCAGTCGTAGGCATTTCTGCAAAGGAGGGATTGCATATGGATGAGTTCTATGAAGCACTCTTCGCACTCGCTAAAAAAGTATAATGAAAAAAAATACACTCAAAGGTCTTAGCTTGCAGGTTATTCCGTTCTCAGAAATTGAGAACCTTTCTATTTCTGAACGAGTTAAAAAATTACTTACCCTAGTTGTTGCTCAAAAAATCGTTATTATACAAGGAAGATTACGCCCTGAAGAAGAGGCAAGACTTATTGAAGATACTATGGCCATGGTTGACCATATTAAAAATTTTAAAGGAATGGAACTTGCGGTCATTGAACCAGACATGAAAGATAAAGACCTTTGGACAAAGGTTCGATATGGTATTGCAAAACGATTAGTTGGTGAAAGTAGCGCATTAACGATCATTGGTCCTTGTTCATTAGTACGTGAGATTAAACGCGACCCTAAAAAAATTGAATTGCTACTTACAAACTAGGTGATAGAATAGCTATAGATTTATTAACAAAGTAAGGTATCTCTTCTTATGGCATATCGATGCGTACATTGTACGAAAACATATAGTGATGGAACACGAGAAACGTTACAGGGATGTACCTGTGGAAGTCGCTTTTTCTTTTATATTAGAGATGATAAGCTGATTCAAGACGCGATTATTGATGAACAAACAAAGCAATTGACTTTGACTGAACGCAAGCAAATGGAAGAGGATGTACGAGAAATTGTGGGAGAACATGACTCTGAAAAACCTGTTTTCTTAGATTTTGAAAGCATTTCGATCATTAAACCTGGAAAATACCTTTTAGATTTGACCAAATTATTTGCAATGAATAAGCCTCGAGTGTATAAATTAGAAGATGGAAAGTATATTGTTGATTTAATGACTCCCTTTAAACGATAAAGTAAGGTTTATAGAGGACGAATTGCTTTTGTTTTCTATGCAGTCCCTTCAACCTTCCCCTGCTCATCTTACTGAAATTACCGGCTCTACTAAATTTTTTTTGAAAACACTAAAAGAAGCACTGGTACAAGCAAAATTGCCGGGTCAAATTTTTGTGGGGGGAAGCTTTGCAAAAGGAACGTTATTGGTGAAAGAAAAATACGATGTAGACCTATTTATTCGTTTTAAGGAAGTTACCCCATTGAGTATTGATAGACTGGAGAAGGTATTACTTTCCATTGCCCCTCAAGCAACACGGGTACATGGCAGTAGAGATTATTTTCAAATTCCTGCTTCAGATCACCTTATTTTTGAAGTGATACCTGTGAAGCAGATTACTAAACCGCAAGCTATGGAAAATGTAACTGATTTAAGCTATTTTCATGTCGCTTATGTTACCAAACATATGACTCAAAAACTTGCTCATGAAATTGCGCTCGCCAAAGCATTTTGTACAAGTGCGGGAATATATGGTGCTGAAAGTTATATTCAAGGTTTTTCAGGATATGCACTGGAATGCTTGCTTATTCACTATAGAACATTTCGGAAGATGTTACAAAAATTACTCTCGGTGGAGAAACAACTGTGTATTGATCCGGCAAAGCACTATCGTTCTTCAGGTGATCTTCTACGCACCATGAGTGAATCACGTCGCGCGGGCCCATTGATTATTGTTGATCCTACTTGGAAAGAGCGGAATGTAGCTGCTGCTCTTTCATATGAAAGCTTTAGCTTATTTCAAAAACGAGCAAAAGCCTATCTTGCACGACCCCATGATCAATTTTTTGAAGAAGAAACATTTGACCTTAAGCGTGTACAGAAAGAAGTAACTCAGAAGAAAGGGATGCTCTTTACTCTTTCTCTTGAAACCGATAAACAAGCAGGAGACCTTGCTGGTACGAAACTGCGAAAGTTTCATCTTTTTGTTTGCGAATTGCTCAAAGAACGATTTACGCTTATCAAGCCCCTCTTTCGATATGAACGAGGACAGACCAGTGTAAGCTATTATATCCTTAAAACAAAACAAACGGTACAAGAAGGTCCTCTCCTCTCAATGACAAAGCATGCACACGCTTTCAAGAAAATGCATCCTTCTGTATTTGTTAAGAAAGGAAGATATTATCGTACATTACCTCCCACTACTCCTCAAGCATATGTACAAGAAAAAGTACGGAAAGAGTTATTAGCACAGATGGATATTACAAGAATGCATGTTGATTAACGAATGCCTCTTATTTCAGTAGGAACTTCTGGATTTGATAAAAAAAGAGGATTGTATTTCTCTTGCAGATAGTCCATTCCAAGAAGTAAACTTCCCACAATGAACGTTGATATTGCTAAGGCATTATCATTTCTTCTCGATTTTGCATCTGCAATCATTCGTGCGTTTTCCAAATATCCTTCTGCAACCCATGCATCGTATCCTCTTTCTTGTAAATATTTTTGATAATCTTATTCAGATATGATCTTATTGCTTCATTCCAGGCATTTTAAAGGTGCTTTCTACAAAGGTTGAAAGTGATGTGGTGAAGAATTCTGAATTAAGCCAAACGCCAATTTCTTCATCAGCATGATCTGGTGTGATCATAACAAGTGCTTGTTTTTTATCTGCAATGAAGAATCGACCAGTGTTTTCTACTGTTCGTGGTTTAATGCTGTGTTTATGTGAAACTTTCTTGATTTTATCCAGGTCTCCTGAGAGAGCGATCTTTACCTTTACGTTCTGTTTTCCAAGTTTTTCAAGAATTGGAGCAAGTACTCTGCTTTTATCTTCAAAATCATGAGCTGAAGTACAAATAAGCAATTCTTGTTCTACTGCATCAGCAAGTTCACGAACTTTTGCAAGAATATTTGAACGTCCCTTTACAGAACCAGTAATATCTTGAGAACGAATAGGTGCAACACCCACAATATGTAATTGTTCAAGTTCAGCATATTCTGGTGTTTCTTTTAAGGTGCCGAGTGATTTTACTTTTTCTTGCGCATCATGCATTGTTTCAATTTTCATTTTTTCAATGATGTCGGTTGGTTTTACTGAAATATACTTAACTGGTTTACCGATCTTAGTAATTGCAAATCCGCGCTTTTCAAGGCTTTCTAACACGTCGTATGTTCTACTACGAGGAACGCCTGATAATTCAGCAACTTCTCCAGCTGAAGCAATTCCTTTCGTCAAAAGTGAGAGCCATACTTTCGTCTCATAAATGTTCAGACCAAAGTAGTCCTTAATGCGTTTTACCAATTCTGGCTTTAGTATCATAACGAAGTAGCAAAATTTGCCCTATTTAAATGTTCCCTTTCTGTTGCTATGATAGAGTTACAACAAACCTACTAGGTATCCGAAGATACACCCTACTGTCAAATAAGGCAAGGCAGGATAGAACTTGCTTTTTTCTGAGGCAAGCAAAAGATAGGCTAGGGCAAGGGTGCTTCCGACTATAATCCAGAGTGCGGGAAGGAACCCTTGGGCAAAGAAAACCGCGCCCGTACAGAGAAGCGGGAATATCAGATCCCCTCCACCCAAGATTGCGACTTGTATCTTCAGTCCTTTCGGCATCTTAC
The DNA here is from genome assembly GCA_016866955.1 of Candidatus Pacearchaeota archaeon. Lineage (GTDB taxonomy): Archaea > Nanobdellota > Nanobdellia > Pacearchaeales > GW2011-AR1 > SICV01. The sequence continues at coordinate 199,956 of VGKT01000001.1, forward strand.
CTGTTTTTTTTGCTTTTTGAAGTAAAGAATGTGTGCCTTTAACCATGTAAGGAATAAAGAGTCCGGAAAAGATTTTTACTTCACTCATTTGATATTTTGCTAGTTTTTGCATGAAACCCGAATGCCAAACTGCCCAGGCATCATAGAAAGACATAAGGATGAGAAGAAGAAAGATTGTTTTAACTGAAAGAAGGGGAACCAATAATGCAGCAATCCCTGGATAAATCAAAAGTTCGGTAGCATTATGGATATATTTATTTCCTTTAACAAGTTTCCAAGCAGAAAGTATAAGTGCAAGACCGAACGCGGTGAGAGCTTTTCCTGCATGTTCAGGAAGTAACGCATAGAGACTCACGGATAATGCAAGCACAATAACCGTTGCAAACCAGATACGCATTACTAGTATAAGATTTGTTTTCATAATAAGCACCAGTGCACTTATGGCTATGATGAATGCGATAATGAAAGAGGCAAGTGCGTAGGTTGGTTCTTGTTGCGGGGGTTCAAGTCCATAGGGTAAATTATGTACTGTTTGATTCAATTCAGTACCATTGAATGTAAATACTAACACCTCTGGGCGATATTCATTCAATACGAGTAGACCGAGAAATTGAGTTATACAAAACAAAGCAAGAACAATAAAGATAATACGTAGTGAATGTTTCATGATCAGTCTATAAAAAGGAAGTATATAAATTACTTTAATCGAATTGTCTCAAGGTTACGAGGAACTACTGTTTCTACTCTAAATTGTTTATAGAGTGTTGAAGCAAGATCTAATGATTTTGATACTTCCCCATGGTTGATAATTACTCTCTTTGGTTTAGGAACCATACGACTAATATATTGTAATAATTCATTTCTTCCCGAATGCGCAGAAAATCCTTTAATTGTTTCTACTTGTAGATTTATGATTACTTTTTCTCCGTCTACGTACACTTCTTTTGCTCCTTCTTGCACTTGTCTTCCTAATGAGCCGATTGCCTGATAACAACCAAATACAATAAGATTCTTTTCGTTTCCTGCAAATTGTTTGAAATATTCAACCGAGGCTCCCCCCACTAACATACCTGATGTTGCAATAACAATACAAGGGCCTCCCTCAACTACTTCTTTTCGTTCTTGTGCTCCCCCCACGCGCTTGAGAACATCCGAGGTAAAAGGATTGTTATCTTGATAGATTTGGTTGCGTACTGCAGCTGACAAAAAGTCAGGATAAGCCGTATGAATTGCGGTGATGTCCCAGACCATGCCGTCAATGTAAAGTGGCACTTTTGGTAATCTTCCTTCACGTATTGCTTCTTCCACACGTAAAATTGTTTCTTGCGAGTGTCCTAACCCTAATTCAGGAAGAATTACTTTTCCTCCACGCTCTACTGTTTCTTTGACCATGTTCAAGAAATGATCTTCCATTTCTTGTCGAGGGGGGAGAACATCATCCCTTGAACCATACGTAGACTCGATGGTGAGTGTTTCTACACGAGGGAAATAGTTAACTGCAGGATCGAGTAAACGTGTTTTTGCATACTTTGTATCTGCACCATATACAAAATTGTGAAGTCCGTTTCCTATATTAACGTGCACTTGTGCAGAACCTAATACGTGCCCAGCATTATACATAGTGATGCGAATATCTGGAGTGATATCAGTTACTTCTCCGTATTCTAAACAAATTGAATGACGAACCATCTCAGATATATCTTCAGGGCGATAGAGTGGAGCAGCTGCTTGTTTATAGGCAACCCCTACAAAATCTAAGGTAAGCAAGGCTGCAATATCTCGTGTTGGGGCAGTCATATAAATTGGTCCGCGATAGCCCATTTTGTAGAGATAAGGAATAAGTCCACAGTGGTCAACGTGTGCGTGACTTAATACAATTGCATCAATAGAAGTAAGATCCCCAATTTCACAAACATCTAGGTAAGGAAAACGTTCTTGTCCTTCTGCAAATGCGGGGTTAATACCACAGTCGAGTAAAATCTTTGATTTGGGAGTATGTAACAATAAGCAAGATCTTCCTACTTGTCTTCCTGAACCAAGATAGGTAAGACGAACCCACATATCCATTTTTTCAGGGTTCCAATCTGTAAAGACCTTTTTTCCAATTTCATTGAGAAACTTTCGACGATAGGTATTATTTGCGTAGAGAACTGAGCGGATTTTATCTGTAATTTTACTTGTAATTGCTGAATTTCTTTGCACAACAGGAGTCCAAAACGTTGATTTGCGTACATCTTGAAGAATAGTTCCTTGTTTTCCGATAACCAACCCTGGTTTCTTTGCCTCAATGATCACAACAGAACGCTGGGCATCAAAAATAATATTGATAATTTCTGCTTCTTCAGGCACTAAAGCTCGAATTGTCTTTTCAGTATCTTCTTGTGAGACCAGGATGCCTTTGTCTGCACGAAGTTCAATACGTTTTTTCACTTTAGCTACTACCCCTTTAATTTGTTCTTCACACCCTCTGAAAAATTCTTTATTTTCGGTATAGAGTACTATATTTGCCCCTTCAAATACTGCATCGCTCACTAAGCGAGGGAGTTCATCCTTAATACTTTTCAAAATATCTGCCATGACTGTGAATTGAATGTGTTAGATTATTTGTATGTTGGAATAATTTCTTCTGAAATGACATGAGTAATGCCATCTTTAGTAATGGTAAAGACATCGATCCCGTTTCCAGAACCAGTATCTCGTTGCGTTGAAGACTTGAGAGATTCTTTTGCAAGTTCCACTCCTTCTTTTACTGAAAGCCCTGGTTTATATTGACGTTCAAGTAAGCCAAGAATATAGGGCATTCCTGAAGAGAAATTAGCATCAAAATCATCTACTTGCTTAATGCCTCCTGCAGGTTCTACGGTATATAATTCTGCAGAACCATCTTCATTCACTCCACCGATCAATGTTCCTACAATTGAAGGAACCATGCTTGGAGTACGGATATTCTTATAGGTCATCATGGCAAGTAAGTGTGCTGCTTCTTTGATACTTGTCCTTGTTTTAGTGCGTAATTCTTTAAGACGTAATTCAGCTGCAAGCACCTTGTTAGTTAATTGTAAGTCTGCAACTACTCCGGTATAAGCAGTAAGTATGAAATCATTAACTCGGTTAATCTTCATAGAATGTTTATCCATGACTATTGAACCCGCAGTACTCCGTTTATCTGCTCCTAATACGATACCGTCTTTACAGACAATGCCGACTAGGCTTGTGTTCGATTTCAATATAGTCTTAGAAAGTTCCTCGTTCATGAGAAAGGTAGAACCTCGTTCTGATTTTTGTCAGTCTGAGCAGTATTTAAGACTTGTGGTAGATCCTTCTCTTCTTTCACGATATGTGAAGCCCCATGCTCTTTTGTTATTCGAATAATGTGATCTACAAATCCTTCCATTTTTTGTTCATGACTCACAATAATGAGTTGCTTACAAGCAACTTCTTTGAGAACCTCTCGCATTTTATCAATTTGATAGTCTGAAAATCCATCAGTCGGTTCATCAAGAATAACGATTTCTCTTGTATTTATGGCGCTAATCAATGAATTAATGACTGTTGTAAGTGCTAAACGGTAGGCGAGTGCAAGAGCGGTACGCTCTCCTCCTGAAAGGAAGGCATATTCCATTTCAATTCCTTTATGCAGAATAAGAGGGGTAAAGTGCTCATCAAGTTCTAAACTAAACCCTTCCCCAGCAATACTATAGAACCATTGTTGCAAGAGCTTCGAAAATTCTCTGCGAATATTTAACAGAACCTGACGTTCGGTTGTTTCTACAAGTGTGCTAAATGGGCCAGTGAGCCAATCAACGATACCAGACTTTCTTTGCATTTCTATTTCCAATTCCTTTCTCTTGAGAATTTCTTTTTCTATGCGTTGCATTTCTTTAATAAGTAAAGACGCTTCTTTGACACTTTCAGCACAAGCAACTTCTGCTACTCGCTCTTCACGTAATGTTTGTTTGAGCTCGGTTTCTTTCTTGAGAGAGAGCATTGAAAATTTGGTAAACTCGGCTGTTGTTTCTCGTAATTGAAAGAGGTGTTCAGTAAGGAAACTGACATCCTTGGTCAATAATTCTTCTGTTTTTTGTAGTTCTTGTTCTTTTACTCGAGATTCTGCTAGGTATACTTCTTTGCTCCGTGCAAGATCTGCTTTTTGCTTTTCTTCTTCTAAACATTTTGAAATTATTTTTTGCTTTTGTAATGCTTCCTCTATTTCTTTCTTTAAAGCTGAACTATCGGCAATGCGCTTTGTTAAAGAAACCACTAACGATTCAACTTCATTAACGATATTGTGTTTATGAGTAAGAGGAACATCTTGAAGACAGGTTGGGCAGTGATTTAGGTTGAATACCTTTTCCCTTCGTTCTCCTTGTTGCTTTCTTTGTGTTTCTAAAGCAGCACATTCTGCTTTACAGGTGAGCAATTTTGAAGAAAGAAGTTCTTCAGTTGCTTTACTCTCTATGAGTTGGCGGAGAGATAGCTCATACTTTTTATGGTCAAATGGAGAAGCATTGGTAAGTAATTGTTGCATGCGTTTTCTTTCTCGTATACTTGTTTGGAGCGCTTCCTTCTTTGTTGCAACTAACAATGTTGCTTTTTCAATTTCTTTCTCAAACTTTTCTCTTTCTCTTTGTTTAGCGCTCATTTCTTGCAGTTCTCGCTCTGTTTCTTGATGAATTGCTTTTTTTTCATTGAGGACTCTTGTTAATTGCTGTATCTTTTCATCGAGTGCCCTTTGTTCTTTTTTCTTTTCTTCGAGTGCTTTTTCTTGATTTTCAAGCAGTTTAATCTCTATTTGTTTTGCTTTTACTTCTTCCTTAAAGGACACAATACAAAAAGCCAAATTTTCCCTAATTCGTTTATACTTGTTAATACCAAATATATGTCGTAAGATGGAGAGCCTTGTTTCTGGGTCCTCGGTAATGATCTGACGCATGTGTTCTTGAGGAGTGTAAATAGTATATTTATAGAGAATATTGTTTTTTTTAATAAATTCTTCAGGATATCCCAGAATAGAGAGGATTTTTGTTTTTAGTTCAGTGATTGAGCACTCTTCCTTTCTTCCATCAATAGTAAGTGCTGCATATTCATTACTCACGCCCTTCGTATCTCGTTTGAGACTTCGTTCAATTAGTATTTCCTGTTCTCCTACCTTACAGGTAAGCGATACTTCGCCTTCTGATGCATCATTACGTAACAAAGCCGAACCCCGTTGCCCAGGTTGTAAACCAAATAACGCATATTCGATTGCTAAAAGAAGAGTTGTTTTTCCTGCACCTACATCTCCAGCGAGTAAGACTGCTCCTTTTGGAAAGAGCAACGAAGCATCTTTATAACTTCGAATATTTTTGAGAGTAAGTGAACGAATAATCATAGAAGGCCCCCTCGCTTTACTTCACTCAATAATCGCTCGGTGAAGATACTTACTTTTTCCTCTTCTCCCTTTTCCATTTGTAATATGGTAAAAAGTGAAGAAGCATGTTTGCTTAATTCTGAAGAATACTTCTTTTCAAAATCTGCGAGCAGATCTTCTTCAATGGTTCCCACTTCCTGTGTAGGAATGGTTAATGAATATTCAGCAGCATATAATGCTGAGGTGCTTCGTAATAGACAATAGGCTCCTCGTTCTTTTGCTCGTTGTTCTATGAGGGCATTATTTAGATCGCTTGCTTTCCCTTGTTCAAGTGTTCCTTGAATCTTTAAGAGGACGACTGCATCTTTAATCGATTGTTGTTCAAGAAGAGCAAGAATCTTGTCCGTACCAAGATAAGCATTGGTTATTGTTACTGTGAGAACGATAACCGGTTTCAACACAAGAGGAATTCTCTTAATGGCTCCAGAATCAAAAATATAGAATGACCCTCCTTTGAGTTCTTCAAGCTCTGGACCATTATTAGGAAAGAGCGGACCAGAATAGACCCTCCCTTCTTTGACGTATTCAATATGTAAGTGTGAAAGAGCGACATAATCAACTTTAGGTAATTTCTTTTCATCAACAGAAGGAATAGGAAGTGAACCGATAGCGTCTTTTAATGCAGTATGTAATACTAAAATACGGAACATCCCGGGTGCTTCTTGTAATTTCATCATATTGATGTCTGCTACTTCAAGACCTGATTTTTTACCTGAATAACCGTAGAATGCAACTCCTTTGTAAATCGTGGGAAGAAGAATAAGTTGTTCCCCTCTTCGTTCGTGCTTATCTACCCAAGTTGCTAATCCCGCTTTATCTAAAACATCGAGAAATGTTTTTCCTGAAGCAGAATAATCGTGACTTCCTGCAATAAAAAACACGGGAATATGTTGTTCTTTGAGTCTTCTAAACTCTGCAAACGCATCTTTGAGAACTTCAATGGGGGGATAAGCAGAATCAAAGAGATCTCCTGAAATAATCACAAATTCTACTTTCTCTTGAATACATTTACTTATTGCAACATGAAATGCTTCTGTATTGAGGGCTTGTAATTCTGGTTGACGCCAGCCACCTAGATGACAATCACCCATATGTGCAAATTTCATATACTGCGCAATTTTAATTCCTTATAAATAGATTATCGTGTTAGGCACACGTAAAGGTTTGACGGCTTACTCCTGCCTCACATAACGCTAGATTTGCCCCTCTTCCAATAGCCGGTTGTACTTCTAACGTGTACTTTCCTGGTCCAGGAATGATTGATGCAGGAATATTATAGGAATAGAGCACTTCTTTTCCTGGAGCAAGCCCGGGCTTTGTTTTCCCTGGTTCATATAAGTAAAATCCTTTTGCAGAACCTGCTTCTTTTGGCTCATTAATTAAGAAAGTTACCTCTCTCCCCTGTTCTGCAACACGAAGATAGGCAGCATCAACAGTGAAAAGACCTTTGTTGACTAAACCAACTGTGAACTGTGTGCCGGAGGTGGAAGAATTGCATTCTACCTTTGTTGTTCCGAGAAATACATCGGTTGGGCAAGTTGGTTTATCCTTTGGGATATATACGCTGATAAAGGCATATACTGCAACACTAATACCTACGGCAATAACTACAAGCAATACATAGCTTACAATTTCACTTAGTCCTCTATGGTTGAATAACAACGGTTTGGTCATTACGAATCTTCTTCTTTACAATTACATAGACATTTTGTCCTTCTGAGAGGGCGAGTTCACGTTCAACTACCCGTTCTTTGGGTGCTTTATTTCCTTTTTCTTTGGGTAATTTGATTTTTACTTTAAGTTTTTTTTTCTTTTCTGTTTGTTCTGTTCCTTTTTCTTGATTTTGTAACACAATCCCTGTCTCTCCAATATTGGTTACTTGACTTCCTGGTGCTCCCGTTGAAGTGTCATAGGCTATCTGCTTTAATCCTTGGTCAGGATCACCAAATACAATTTCTATATCACTATCGGGATTTGAAATACCATAAGCTTCTACGAGTTCTTCCATTTCTTTTTGAATCACGTCTTTATCTTTACCTGAAAAGACCCCATTATCCAATACTTGATGTGCTTCATACGAAAGTTCTTGAGATAAATCAACAGTGGCTGTTTCTATCACTTCTTCTCGTGCTTGATTTCTAATCCCGGAAGTACCTACAATAATACTTGAAACTACTAATGCGGCTATAATAAAAAATTGTGCCCTCTTATTCATAGAACTAAAGAGCCAGGGTTGTTTTTATAGCTTCCTCTTAGAAATTTGTAGACGGGGAGATTGCTCGGCAGTACCGTGCAAGGAACCTCATTCCTTTCTCAATGCTGCTTCCCTATAAGCACCATATTCTCGCCCTGGGGCTGCTCCATTTCTGGCCTGACCCGGTTCAGACGGACTACGATCGAACAGGACAACACGTCAACGTCCAGAATAAGACTTGACGACCCTGCGGTCACGCACTCCTTACAGCCCGTGTAATGCTCACTCACGGTATGGCGCAGAGCAAACGCGCCTGACTGGTCTACAGAGATATAAGTTGATAAATGGTATAAAAAGGTTTGGAAAGGACTACCATTCTGCTTCAGGAATATCGCGAGAAATCTGAGACTTAATACGTCGCATGTCGTTTCTTACTCGTGAACGGTTTGTTTTTGTATTAAGCGCAAACACTAAAAGAATAAAGAGCGTAGCAAAGAGAAGTGTTGTGGAAATAAGGAGGGTAATCAGTGCGTTCATTGATTCTTTTTGAAAAAACAGTATTTAAAAATTATGGTGATTCTTACATAGTTTCAAGCGGTTCAATGCCGAGTAAGCGTAAGGCATTCTTTAGAGTCTGAGTATACGCCTGTACGAGGGTACATCGTTGCGTTTGCTCTTTACTTCCAATAATTTGTTCAGCATGATAAAACTCATTAAATGTTTGAGCGAGTTGGAATGCATATCCTGCAATAACATGGGGGGTGCGTTGTTCATATGCTTGAAGCGTTGCTTCAGGGAATTGGGCGAGCTTTGTCAAAAGTGCTTTTTCAGTTGTGGTGAGTGCTGTTAGCTTTGGTACTTTACTTTGTTTGTAGTTTGCTTTCTTTAAAACACTCATTGCTCGCGCATAAGCATAAAGAAGATAGGGCCCCGTGTCTCCTTCAAAAGAGAGGAATCGATCAAGATCAAACACCATATTATGGGTACGATTGTTTTTGAGATCCCCATAGATAATAGCTGCACGTGCAATTGCTTGTGCTCGTTTCTTTACTTCTTTACCTGAAAGTTTTTCTCGTTTTTGTACTTCTTCTTCTGCGAGTTCTTGGGCTTCTTTAAGAATATCTTTCATGAATACGGTCTTACCTTTCCGTGTTGCAAATTTCTTTCCATCGTGATCTAAATACAGCCCATGATCGATGTGTGTAAGCCCCTGCGCCCAGGTATAACCCAGCAATTCTAAGAGTTTAAACAATTGTCTGAAGTGTAGTGTTTGTTCTGCTCCCACTTCATACCACATTTGCGTGAACCGATATTTCTGCTGGCGATCCTTTGCTGCTGCAATGTCACGAGTTGCGTAGAGTGTCGTGCCATCACTCTTTTGGATAAGTGCAACACCTAATTCATACTGACTAAGGTCCACAATCTCTGCCCCTTGATCTTTCTTAAGCAACTTCTTGTTCTTGAGGTCAAGGAGTACCTTATCTTTATCTGTATTGTACAGAGATTCTCCGGAATACACATCAAATTCAACCCCTAATTGCTGATAGATTTTTGTGAACTCGGTTATGCTTAGATCTTTGAATTGTTTCCAGAGCTTGAGATACTTTTTGTCTCCATGTTCAAGCTTTGCAAATGCTGCTCGTGCGTGTTCTTCCAAAGTGGGATCAGCAGATACTTTAACATAGAGGTCTAAGAGGTGAGTGATAGGGTTTGTTTTGAGTTTTTTTGCGTCACCCCAGCGTTCATACCCGACAATGAGCTTTCCAAATTGTGTTCCCCAATCCCCGAGATAATTGAGGGTTTTGACCTTTGCCCCCTGTGTTCGCGCAATGCGCGTAAGGCTTGCACCGATGATCGTTGAACGGAGATGACCGATACCGAATGGTTTAGCGATATTAGGAGAAGAACATTCGATGAGTATTGTTTCCTTTTTGGCAGATGTACCTTGTCCGTAGTTCTCTTTTTGTTTGAAGATAGTAGTGAGTGTTTCTTGTGCAGTACTTGTTGTGTCAATAAAAATATTGAGATAAGGTCCGACTGCTTGTAGTTTCGTAATTCCGTTAGTTGGTTTCGTTTGTGCTAATTCTTGTGCAATAATATGTGGGGCTTTTTTCTGTTCTTTCGCTAAAATAAAACAAGGGAGAGCATAGTCTCCTAAGGTAGGGTCTTTGGGTACTTCAAGAATTGTTTCAAGTTGTGTTGAAGAAAGCTTCGTTGCTTTGGCGAGAAAAGAGAGTACCTGGTCTTTCATAGCGCATAAGGGAGAAGAGAGTTCAAAAAGGTTGCTTATGCAGGCTGAGCAAGAGCATGACCGCATTCGATACAGAATTTATCGCCTTCAATAATTGGTTTTTTACACCCTGGACAATTCGTAAGAGGAGTTACCATTTTGCCTCCGCACATATTGCAGAATTTTTGATCGGGATCTCCACCACGTCCACACTTATTGCATTTCGGAGGAGTTTTCTTTCGTTCAATGACTGCTTTATAGCCTGGCTTTCCACCCGATACAATCCGTGAAAATGCATCCTGAATCGATTCAACTGATTCATACTTTCTTAAATCAAGATTGCTTCCCATCTCATACCCTCTTTGTATTTTGTTTGCTGGATAATACTTCTTATAAAGGTTATTGTGTTCTACTTTTGACGACGAAGCCCTATTTTATAAACTTGACTTCAAAGCCACACTTTGAAAACTAAAGACTTGAAGCCTCCAGGGGGAATTGAACCCCCGACCTACTGATTACGAATCAGTCGCTCTACCAACTGAGCTATAGAGGCATATTTCTGGTGAGGAGAGAGCGTTTAAAAGGACTTCTTTTATAGAAAAATAATGGCTCTACGACATTATACGTTGTGGGAAATTTTGCATCGTGGACATCCGCTCTTGCACATGTTTTTGTTAGGAGTTATATTGCTGATGATAGGCCTTGGTATACCCTCTTGGACACTCGGAGGTATTGGTTTCTTGTTTGTTAGTTTTATTCTGGGTATTGGTGCAACTGCGTATTATATGGAACAGTTGTAACAATACAAATAGATATATACTTCTTTTAATTTTAATCAAAATGAATAAAAAAATTTTCTATGTGGTAGCGTTTATATTGCCCCTTTTTATTACATGGTTGACTAAATTGACTGGTTCTCTCATTTATCTTCCTGCAATTGCTTTTTTGATTTTATCTTTACTTATTTTAATTAAGAGAACGGAAGGAAGCTCATTTGTGTATGTACTTATTACTATCTTCTCAAGTATTCTTTCGATATTTTCTGTAACTTTATTGCCTAGAAAAAGTGATATGGAAGGATTAGGATTAATTGTTTTAGCAATAAGTTTAATTTTCCTATCCCTTTTTTCTGTTTTAATTGTATATATTGTAAAGAGATTTGATAAGTAAAAAAATTATTTCTTAATACAGGATCTTAACACTTTCAACACATTTTCTCTTTGTGTTGGGGTGAACTTAACTGCGCCTGCAAGGTGATGTCCCCCGCCGTTTGGAAATGCTTTAGGCAATTCTTTTTCGAGTTTTTCGATGAAGGTATGTACGGAGAAACCAGAGGCTTCAGTTGCGCGGATCGTCACCAGATCAGGGAGAATACCTACTGAGACGAGTGCATCGGTCTTCAGATCGAGTTGTGCTTTGTCATGTAACATACCTACACACATTCCTGGCTTAGGATAGGATCCGCGTGGATATGCTTGTTCAACTTCTAATGTTTGTAAGGTTACTTTCCCAATTTTTTCTCGAACAGCATTTGCTTCAGCAATAGCAAGACCCTTTGCTTCAAGACCTCGAATATAGGGACCAAGTAACGCAACGAGTTTCTTTTGTTTGTCCATTGGTTCACCAAAGACTGTTTCA
>VGKT01000002.1 GCA_016866955.1 Candidatus Pacearchaeota archaeon
CCTAACCCACAACCTTAATAACTATTCATTTCCCCCCTTCTTTATGCCCCCCAAGAAATTCGAATTGAAAGAAATGACTCCAAAGGAGCGTCTAAAATTAGAAGATTTAGTCAATCTACTCGGAAGTATCCGTGGAAGACATACCGAATTAGTTTCCGTATTAATCCCTGCAGGCTTCAATAAAGATGCAGTCGTAAGACAGCTTGAATTTGAAGGGGGCATGGCAGATAACATCAAATCAAAGCAAACACGAACAGCAGTCACCACAGCAATTGAAAAACTAACTCGAGAATTAAAGGCAATTAAACTCACTCCTCCCAATGGCCTTGCCTGCTATTGTGGAAACATTTCAGAAAAAGAAGGACAACAAGACATTCAACTCTGGCTCTATGAACCACCCAAACCTTTGAATGTTCGTCTCTATCGTTGTGACCAAGTATTCATGATTGAACCTCTCAAAGAAATGCTTGAAGTACAAGAAGTCTATGGCTTATTAGCAATCGATCGTCAAGTTGCTACAATTGGTATTTTAATCGGAAAGAAAATAGAAGTCATTCGTGAACTCACTTCGGGCGTTCCAAGTAAAGTACGTGCAGGAGGACAGTCTGCCCAACGATTCCACCGAGTTACAGAAGGGTTAGCAAAAGAATTCTTTAAACGAACTGCAGAAGCGATGAAAGAAATTTTCTTTGATATGCCAAAATTAAAAGGATTCCTCATTGGAGGCCCAATCCCTACAAAAGATGAGTTCATAGAAGATGGGGACTTAGTTACTAAATTAAAAGAAAAGATAATTGCAGTAAAAGACATAGGCTATACCGATGAACACGGCCTCAAACTTTTAGTAGAAGCATCTGAAGAAGAAATCGCTGAACAAGAATTCATCCTTGAAAAGAAGCTCATTCAACAATTCTTTGAATGGCTTGGGAAGAAAAAAGATAAAACATGTTACGGGTATGAAAAAGTAAAACGTGCTCTAGAAAATAACGCAGCTGAAAAAGTACTCATTTCGAAAAAGCTATCAAAGGAGCAACAAATCGAAATTGAAAAGCTCTGTGAAGTATCCGGGGCAGAATACATTCCCGTAGGGCATGAAAATCAAGAAGGAGAACAATTCTTCAATCTAACCCAAGGAGTCGGGGCTTTCTTGAGATACGCCTTCGAATAAAAGTAAAAATAGCTACTCTTGCACAGTACAAATATACATCTAAGGTTAAAAAACACAATCAAACAACCTGATGTCCTGTAATAAAACATAACAATTCATATAAAGGATTCACGCTCATGCTTACCCATGGCAGATACGCTGACATCTAAAAAAAAGAGAGAAGAATCGCTCTCAGAAGCAAAAAACTTTATCGACGACAACAAAAAAGTAATTTCCGAGTTTTTACGCCCTGATGCGAACACCGTTCGTATTCCTCTCGATTTATTGATTGAACATACCCCTGAATTATCAGAACAAGTACTTGAAAATCCTGAACAAACGATTCCCCTTTTAGAAGAAGCCTTGGAAGAATCAGGATTAAAAGAAAAAGCAAAAGTACGCTTTACTCAAATTCCAAAAAGTGCAGAGATTAAAATTAGAAATATTCGTGCTAAACATCTCGACAAACTTATTAAAATTGAGGGTATCATTAGACAAGCTTCTGATGTACGTCCTCAAGTAGTCCGTGCAAAATTCGAATGTGCAAGTTGTGGAGCAATACTACAAGTATTACAAATTGATAAGAAATTTAGAGAACCAACTCGTTGTTCGTGTGGTTGGAAAGGCCCTTTTACTGCAACCAGTAAAGAAATGGTTGATACCCAACGATTAGTTATTGAAGAATCTCCGGATATGCTTGATGGAGGGGAACAACCTCGCCGTATCAATGTATTCCTTCAAGAAGATCTCGTCGATCCAAAAATGGAAGAACGAACAACGCCGGGAAGTAAAGTAGGCGTGATCGGGACACTCAAAGAAGTACCCATCCCTCTCCAAACAGGAGCAATCTCTACTCGGTATGATATTGCCATTGAAGCAAATAATGTTATCCCCATGGAAGAAACGTTTGAAGATTTAGATATCAATGAAGAAGATACAAAACAAATTCTAGAAATTGCAACAACCCCCAATGCACTTGAACGATTAAGTAAGAGCATTGCCCCTTCGATCTATGGTTCTGAAAAACATAAAGAAGCAGTACTCTTACAACTATTTGGAGGAGTAAAGAAAAAGAAATCGGATGGGGGTTCAACTCGAGGAGATATACACGTACTCATGGTCGGAGACCCAGGAGTAGCGAAATCAGTTTTATTGAAATTTGCATCGACCATTGGTCCTAAAGGAAGATATGTTTCAGGACGAGCAGCTTCAGCAGCAGGTCTTACTGCCGCAGTCATTAAAGATGAATTTCTCAAGGGATGGGCATTGGAAGCAGGAGCAATGGTCTTATCGAACAAAGGTATTGTATGTATTGACGAAATAGAAAAGATGACCGAACAAGACCGCTCGGCGATGCACGAAGCAATGGAGCAACAAACAGTAACAGTATCGAAAGCAAATATTCAAGCAACTCTTCGTGCCGAAACAACAGTCTTAGCAGCAGGAAATCCAAAACTTGGACGATTTGATCCCCATACTCCTATCACACAGCAAATCGACATAACTCCTGCATTATTAAGTAGATTTGACCTTATTTTCGTATTACGAGATATCCCCAATAAAGATCAAGACGAAGCAATTGCTTCACACGTTCTCAAAGAACACAAGCAAGAACTCATACATGAGGTTATTGATCAAAAATTATTACGAAAGTATATTGCCTATGCTCGTAAAAATTGTAAACCTAAATTAACCGATGAGGCAGTAGCAGAAATAAAAAAATTCTACATTGAAATGCGTCAACAATCTTCAAAAACAGATACTGCAGGAGTAAAACCAATTTCAATTACTGCTCGTCAATTAGAAGGGGTCATTCGTCTCTCAGAAGCCTGTGCAAAAGCGAGATTAAGCGATGAAGTACAACAACGAGATGCAAAACAAGCAATTGAGATAACTCGTTACGCAATGCGTCAAGTAGGATATGATGAAGAAACAAAAAGTTTTGATATCGATCGAATTACCACAGGTATAACTGCAAGCAAACGAGGAAAAATAATCCTCGTAAGAGAAGCAATTGGAAAATTAGAACTTGAAAAAGGTAAATTACTTGCTGAAGAGGATATTGCAAAGGCACTCGGCACAACCGTAAGCCCGATTGAACTGGAAGATGCACTTAATCAACTCGCAAAATCAGGAGACATCTTTAAACCTCGTAAAGGATTCGTCCAACGACTCTAATGAGTGCTTTCAGAAACTAAATACTTATAAGTGCTCAAACTACCTTTCACCATGCAACAAGAATACAAACGAAATATTGCCTACAAGTATCGAGTAGGGCAAATCAATGGAGGTAAACCAATCTTAGAAGGTGATAAACTCAAACAATTGGATATAAATGGAAAAACAGTGGTACGTATTAACCTCATTGCAAACGTTATTGATAAGTATATTCAGGATGGAGAGAAAAAATTTGCTTCAATAACTGTAGATGATGGCACAGGTCAAATAAAAATAAAGACATTTGGAGAGGATATTGAAAAATTAACTCCTTACAATCAAGGAGATACCCTTCTAATCATAGGGTTAGCACGATCCTGGAACAATGAGCTCTACCTTACCCCTGAAATTGTCAAAAAGAAAGATACTTCCTACTTACTTGTACGAAAAGCAGAATGTGAAGCAGAGATGCCTAAACTATCTGATCCTTCACAAAGAAGCGCTCTAAAAGACATGATTTTAATGTTAGTCAAAGAAGCAGAAAAAGAACAAGGAATAGATATTGAAAAAATGATTTTAGACCTTAAAGACCACCCCACAAGTATTAACCAAGAAATCAAGAAACTCCTCGAAGAAGGAATGATCTACGAACCTCGTCCAGGCAGATTACGTTATCTTGGTTAACCAAAGCCTTTAAAACAACCCCCTCATCTTCGTGAATATGGAAAGCTATGAAACACTCTTAGATAAGGCCTATCAGAAAGTAAAAGTGGTAACACTTTCAAAAGACCGCTTCGATATTCCTAAAGTAACAGGACAAATAGAAGGAAAAGCAACAATAATCACCAATTTCAAAGTAATTGTAGATTACCTCCGTCGTCCTGCAGATCAAGTAGCTAAATTCCTTCAAAAACAACTTGCAAGTAATGGAAAAATAGATGGAGATCGTCTTATTTTTAATACAAAAATGAACTCTCAAAAAGTAAATGAAAAAATAGCAATGTATGCTGATGAATTTGTTATTTGTCCAACTTGTAAAAAACCAGATACAGAAATTGAATCAGATAAAGGTATCAAATCAAAGCATTGTCTTGCCTGTGGCGCACGTTCCCCACTCAAGCAATTCTAATGTTATGTAAACGTCATAGTTCGTATCGCATTGTCATCGCACTCTGTGATACCTCTTTATTAGGAAAATCCTTTGAAGAAGGCATTCGTCAAATAAAAATAAATGAACATTTCTTTAAAGGAGAAGAAATAACTTACTCAGAAGCCGTGCAACTCATTAAAAAACAAATACTTGAAGATGCTAGCTTCAATATAGTAGGACATGAAGCAATTAAGGCAGCACAAGAGGCAGGTTTAATTACAAAGGAGAACGTAACAACCATACAGGGCATTCCCTATGCACTTACTTTCTAATCATGAACACCATTTATTTTCCAAAAATAAAAGAATTACGAACTCATTTAGATGATCTAAAACTAAAATTGCACGT
Organism: Candidatus Pacearchaeota archaeon; assembly: GCA_016866955.1. Classification (GTDB taxonomy): domain Archaea; phylum Nanobdellota; class Nanobdellia; order Pacearchaeales; family GW2011-AR1; genus SICV01. The sequence goes on from VGKT01000002.1 coordinate 4,803, forward strand.
TACTATTGAAATAAAAGGAAAACAAGTAAGTTATGAAGGAGATGCCGTTCACGAATATACCGCAGAGCTCGTTTTACAAGCAATGGCTTTTGGTTTTTCTGCAAAACAAGCACTTCAGCTCATCGAACCAGATACCACGTTCAAAGTCATCGCAATGAAACATTTTACTCGTCGTAAAGACATGGAAGACGTTCGAAGCAGAGTCATTGGCAAAGAAGGAAAGACAAAACGCACTATTGAAAATATCACCGATTGCGATATTATTATCAATAACAACGATATCGGAATTTTAGGTTCAAGTGTACAAGTAGAAGCAGCGATTGTAGGCTTAGGCAATCTTATTAGAGGGACAAAAGAAGCAAATACCTATGCCTATCTTGAACGTCATAACACAGAAAGCAAACAAAAATACGATGATCTTGGTCTCAAAGAAGAAGAAAAGAATAAAAGAAAAACTACGTCAGAAGATGACACAGATGTTGACTAAAGAAGAATATACCCTCTCTTGCCTTAAAACTTCTCGGACAACGCCCACAATAACGCTTAAATAACATCTTTTCACCCTTACTTTCAAGTCCCCTTAGCTCAGTCGGTAGAGCATCTGACTGTTAATCAGAGGGTCGCTGGTTCGAGTCCAGCAGGGGACGTTCTATTCCTTCGAGTCCAGCAGGGGACGTTCTATTCCTTCGAGTCCAGCAGGGGACGTTTATTCTCCATAATCACGAATAACTAACATACATACTTAATGCCAACAAAAATAAAATAAGCGCCAAAGCCCATCCTAACCAATGCTTTCGTTGTTCTACTTCAACGCGTGCATAATATCGCTCATATTTCTCACGTTGTATCTTTCGTTTTGTCACATCCAACGCCCGTGCAAGGCGATGCTCTTTATCCATAAAAGTAGTTACAAAAAACAGATTATAAACGCTTCGTAATATGATACCCTTGTTCAGAAAAGTCAAATCCGTATGATTTCCAAAATCGTTGTGCTTCTTTATTTTTAAATCGAACAAAACTACTCACTTGTGTACAATTATGCTTCTTAAAATAAGCAAATAACCAAGTAACTAACATTGAACCATATCCCTTGCCTCGAGCTGACTTGGTAACAATAATATTCTGTAAAGCGCCGGTCTTTACTCCTCCTGGTTTCGTAATTCTCCAATTTACAAGAGCAACAATAGTCCCTTGCTCTTCAATCAGAGTATACTTAATAATCCCTGTCTTAAGAAATCTCTTGGTATCCTTTGTAATCTTTGCTAAAGATTCAGGTGCACAATGCTTATCCAGATGATATTCATATAAATCATACTCATGCATTAATTTCGCAAGCACAGAAGCATCGGTGAGCTTTCCTTGCCTAAGAACAACATCATCCATGAACCACTACTTCACCACAGCCTTTTATACCTAACAAGCCATGCAAGGAGATGAAACAAAAAACAGTCCTTCTTGCCCTTTCAGGAGGAGTTGATTCTGCAATTGCAGGATATCTCCTCAAACAACAGGGATACACTGTTAAAACCGTCTTCTTCAAACTCTATTCTGATACCAAAGACCCTCTCACCGGCAATTGTTCCTATCTCAAAGACCTCACCATGGCGAGAAAAATCGCAGCTCACTACCACCTCCCTCTCACTGTCATAGACGAAGAAACAACCTACAAACAGAAAGTCCTCAAACCAATGTATCGCGCATTTCAGAAAGGTACGACTCCCAATCCCGATCTCCCTTGTAATGCACTCATTAAATTCCCTTTATTACGAGCAGAAGCACACAAACAACACTGTCAGTACATCGCCACTGGCCACTATGCACACACAAAAAAAGGCAAACTCTACAAACCAAAAGATAACAAAAAAGATCAAACGTACTTCCTCGCTCAACTCACCGAACAAGATCTCAAAAACACGCTCTTCCCTTTACATACGCTCACCAAAGAACAAGTACGAAAAAAAGCCAACCTCCTCAATCTCCCTAATTGGAATAAACCGAGCACCGCAGGCATTTGTTTTATTGGAGGAATGCCCTTCCAACAATTCATCACCCAGAAAGTAAAAGGCAAGCAAGGAAAAATAGTAAATCCCGAAGGAAAACAAATTGGCACTCATCAAGGCATCCAACAATTCACGATTGGTCAACATATCAACGTCCAAAAACCAAAAGGCATGCAGAAAAAATGGTTCGTTGCACAGAAGCAAGGCACCACACTCATCGCAGCCCCTGAAGGCCACCCTTCATTATACACGAAAAAAATAAAACTCAAGAACATACATGCAATAACAAGTACAAAACTACCGAAAGATCTAGAAGTCAAAATTCGGTATCGCTCCCCACCCTTACAAGCAACCCTCCAGGGCACCACCCTCACACTTGCCAGACCCCAAACAGGTATCGCCCCCGGACAATATGTAGCGTTTTACAAAAAGAAAGAATGCCTCGGGTGTGCTGAAATAGCATGAACCCAGAACTTTCTCGTTTCACTGCCTATCTTCCTCCCGGAGCAACCATTCTTGATCTTGGAGCAGGAACAGGAGAAACGGCCGCGGAACTTATCTTACAAGGATATACGTTATTCGCAATAGATAATAATCCTCAAGCCTTACAAGCACTCACGCAACTCCCAAAAATAACCGTTATCAATGCCACACTCCCTCTCATCCCCCTTAAACAGCTAGTAGATGCCCTCTGGTGCGCAAATACACTCCCCTGGCTCTCTCAAACTGACCAACAAGCAACCATCACGCAAGCAAGCACACTCCTCAAACCAAAGGGTATTTGCTATTACTCTACGCGCTCCCCTGATCCACGGGGCAAAGAATCAATGCTCATTCCCCTCACACCAGAACTCATCAAACAATCACTCCTTGATGCGGGACTCATCCTCCTCACACACTATCCTGATCAACAAGATCCTCGTTGGCATCATTGGTTTGCTCGTAAAAAGTAAGTTTTTACAGAATATTTTGTGCATATTTATCGAACAAAGCATAGAGGCCATCAAAACCAATACGTTGTCGAGGATTATACTTTTTACCAAAGCGAGTTGCAATATCTAATTCTTGGATATAAAAATTAAGATAAATAAAATCAAGATAATGTTTTGTTAGATAACGTGTTGAAGAAACGGTTGCATATCCTTTCAAGAAAGCTTTCTGCGCTTTTATATCTTTAAACCATTTTATAAAAGCCTTACCAATACCAAAACCATTAATTCGTGGACTTATGGCTTCAACATCGATAAAATAAACTTTTCCTTGACTTAATCTAAAATTTTCGGGATTTGAATCACTCATATCAAGCCTTATAGAAGGATTAATCTGAGATAAAAGGTAATAAAAGAGCTTTCGTATCTTTCGATACATTTCCTCAGTAATCGGGGGTTGCACTTGTAAAGCGAGAGAAGGAAAATACCCTGTTCGTAAATGACGTAATTGAATTAAAAATTTCTTACGAATAGATCCTTTTGCCTTCACACTGTTAATACGGGCAGCAAGAGCACCAACTTGCTTAATAATTGCAGGAGATTCTTTCTTTGTTAAGTCTCTTCCTGGTAAATACTCATATAGTAGATTTTTTCCATATCGACCAAAAAACCGAGGAAGAATAGTACGTTTACTAAGCTGATTAAAAACACGTTCATATTCTTTAGCACGTTGAAGTGTTTTACACTTTCTCACCACATAATTTCCTTCCGTATGTTTAGCAAGATGTACTTCTCCACTCCACCCTGGCTCTCCAGAATCAGATACTAAAGAAGATATTTGAGCTTCTTTGAGAATATGTTTCATAACAATAGGAACTAAAAGATATCCTAATAAATCTTTTCCCAAAACAACACATTTTTATAATCCTCTTCTATAGAAAACTATGGATTTTGATAAGGTCATCCAAAAAAGACAATCAACTCGTGCCTTCTCTTCAAAAAAAGCATCCTGGAAAGACATGGTCCATGCCGTTGAAGCGGTTCGTCAAGGACCCTGGGCAGATAATACGTGTTCTTGTAAATGTCTCATCATTGAAGAATCCAATACCATTGCAAAACTTGCACAGCTCGCAGATCAATCCTGGATCGCCGATGCAACCGGCATGATTATTGTCTGTAATAAAGAAGGTATGCTTGAAAAAATGCACGGAGAACGTGGGAGAATCTATGCACGTCAACAAGCAGGAGCAGCAATTAATACAATACTCTTGAAATTAACTGATCTTGGACTCCAAAGTTGTTGGGTGGGAAGTTATGATGATGAAAAAATACGAAAACTACTTGATGTCCCCGGAGACATTACCATTGAAGCCCTCATTCCCGTAGGCTATGCAACAACAGGATACAAAAATAAACAAAAACCGCGAAAGAAGCCATTAGAAACCATGCTCAATTGGGAAAAGTGGGGCGAATCCTCTCGCCCAGCACTCTGGAGAGAAGATAAACGTCGTCCCCAACCTGAAGGTTTCGGTTATTAAGAATAAAAATTTCTTACTCCCTCTAATAAAAAGATAAAAAAGAACCCTCCCAAAAGGAAGGGTTCAAAATAAAAATTAGAAAGGTAGTTTCGAACAAGGAAAGATAATATCGACAGCCATAGTAGCGCTTTCAATCTTCTGAACCTGAGTTGCAAACGTCTGAGTAAAGTGACCAAGAGCTTCATCATATTCAGCAAAATTACGTGTAAACAAAACAAGCTCAAAATCCCAAGGGGCGATTTGTTTGACGAGATTAATAATGACTTTACTCTGTGCTACATACGCGTGAAGTTTCTTCAAAAATTCAGAATCACATTGTTTAAGATACACAAATGCTTTATGAAATTCATATCCTATCTTCTGGTAATCAATAACTGCACTATATCGTATAATAATACCTTCGTTCTCAAGGTTTTTAATCCGATTTCGAACAATATCAATCGTAGTATCGAGCTTATCTGCCAGAGTTGCAATATTTTCAGTCGCATTCCAGTATAAATTGGCAAGAATCTTCTTACTCATACCATCTAAGTCTACGTTATCAATCGTCTCAGTAAATGAAGTTAACTTTGTTGTTTCATCAACTAAGAAGTTCTTCTCATGCACTGATACGGAAACGAGATAAGTCATCTTCACATCAAGGATGATATCTCGAAACTTTGAGATTAACGTATGTTTCAGTTGAAATAACTCTTCATTAGACTTCACAAAATAACTAACGCCAATATTCCACGCTCCTTCTGCAACACCGATCCAGTACGTTTTCGGATCATTTTTAATAAACTCAATCATTTTTTCCTTTTTAGAAGGAATATAAAGAAGATTCAAATAAAGGGTTGCGCTTTTGAATCCAAGCTTAGCCATGTCAATCCAAGTTTTGTATCCAGTAATGACGCCTGTTTTCTCAAGAGTCTTAATCCTATAGCGGACAGCATCCTTGCTTTTCTTTACGATCTTTGCTAGTTTCACATCTGCAAGTCGTGCATTCCGCTCCAACTCAAACAATATTCTTTTGTCAATATCGTCTAATTGAACAATTTCTATCATTTTAATAATTATTTGTCTTATTATATAAATATATCCATTTTATTCTTAAAAAAGATGAATAAAGTTCTAATATTATGTAAATGTAACTACTATTATGGAACAAAAACTACAGTTGGTAGAGCATATAGCACAATTATTTGGAAATGTAAATCTTAGCAGGACTTTGATTATTGGATGTCAACACATACAACTGCCACAATTTCAGATGTTTCTTTCTTTATTTGAGAAAGGGCTTAAGCCAAGCAATACGTATTTACTTGGAAAATGCTACTCTACAGACAAAGAATCACTAAGACTATTTGTGGAGAAAGGCGTTAAGATTCATAAAGCTAGCGAAGCTTTTGACAGTCACAAATCATATGATGAAGACAGTCACACCCATGTAAAAGAATTTTTTCAAGGGATAGTCAAACAAGTCAGTTTCAAAGAATATGATAATGTAATATTATTAGATGATGGAGGATTCCTTTTGTCTTTAGCAAATGAGGAACTAAAGAAAGTTCACAAGATTATTGGAGTTGAGCAAACCTCCTCTGGATATGAACGACTAAAGAATTTAGAACTTAACTTTCCAATTATTAATGTTGCAAGATCAAAGGCAAAGTTAGTTTATGAAACCCCAATTATTGTAAACCAATTTATAAAGAATCTAAAACATGAACTGAAAAAGATCAATAGAAAACCAAGAAATGCACTCATAATGGGAAATGGTGCAATTGGTAAAGGAATTGCAGAATCACTTAAAAAGCACTTCAGTGTTTCTATCTATGATATCAATAAACAAGTGAGTGATTTTGAAAGTCTTGAGAATTTAAATAAAAAGATAAAAGACTTTGACCTCATAATTGGGTGTGTAGGAAAATCTTCTTTTCCATTAAGTTCATTTAATAAATTGAAGAGAAATGCGATATTGGCAAGTGTTTCTTCTTCAGATAGAGAGTTTTCAGCACCCTATTTACGATTATTGGATGAACAATATACTGATTGTCATAAGAATGTTAAGATTAGAGACATTTACGTACTAAATTCAGGTTTTCCTGTAACATTCACAGAACATAGTATTGGAGCAGATCCTAAAGACATGCAACTAACTATGTCTTTGCTTTTCTCAGGAATATGTACCTCTAACTCTAAAGAGTTGGAAAACCAGATAGTTTCTTTGGATGATTCCATTCAAAATGAAGTAATAAGAAAATTTGAGGAGTTAAGAAAATGAGACAATATCAAGACTTCCTCAAAAAAATATTAACAGATAAATATTCTGTACACAAGCCAAGCCGTTCAGGAGTAGATATGATCTCAAGATTTGGATATCAAATGGAATTTGACTTGCAAGAAGGATTTCCGCTTGTAACTACAAAAAAGCTTCATTACAAAAGCATGATTCATGAATTAATATGGTTTCTTAAAGGAAGCACTAATATCCAATATTTAAATGAGAATAATATTCACATTTGGGATCTCTGGGCCAATAAAGAGGGAGAATTAGGTGCAATTTATGGTTATCAATGGAGGAACTGGGAAAAGTTTACCCTTACAAAAGAGGGATACAAAAAAGAGTATATTGATCAAATTAAGAAGGTCATTAAAGATATTAAGACGGATCCTTTCTCAAAAAGACACATCATTAATGCATGGAATGTAGCTGATCTAGAAAAAATGGCTCTTCCTCCTTGCCATGTTCTCTATCAATTCGATGTAACGAAAGAGGGAATCATAGATTGTGAAGTATACCAAAGAGCAGGAGATGCTGCATTAGGAGTCCCGTTTAACATAGCTTCTGCTTCATTATTAACTCATCTTATCGCAAAGGAAACAAATTTGACTCCTGGCAGATTGATTCATTCATTTGGAAGTGCGCATATTTATTGTGGTAAGGGGGAAAGAGGGCAATTTTATGCTGATAATTTAGATGAATTGAAGGAAAAAGTAAAAGCAGCCAAGAAGCCAGAAAATTACTTAAAAATTAAAGATTGGATTGAAGCAAATGCTCCTGCTGAACATTTCAATGAAGCAAAAGAAAGGAAAACTGTTTACGATCATGTGCCTAAGTTGTTGGAACAACTCGCAAGAGATCCATTACCTTTACCTAAATTAGAAATCAACTCTACAGCATCGGTTGACTACCTAACATATGAAGATATTAAAATAGTTGGATATCAACATCATCCTTCGATGATACACGATCACTAAGTAAATAAGGAAACATAAAAAAGAACCCTCCCAAAAGGAAGGGTTCAAAATAAAAATAAAAAAGAAAAGTGTTCAGGAATTATCTGTACACTTGAATACCTAAATCAGACATTTCTGATTTAGTTGATGCTGCTTCTTCTCGTTGTGCACGCTTTCCTGTTATGTATGGCGATTTAACACCAGTCATAATAGTAATAACTCGCACTTTGTTAGCGAATTCTTTGTTAATACGCGCGCCAATAATGACAGACGCATCGGGGCTAATGTTCTCAGTAACGAGTTCACCAACACCACTGAATTCCTCTAACTTAAAGTCAGGACCACACGTGATGTGAATCAAAGCGCCTGTTGCGCCTTTATAATCAACATCAAGTAATGGATGCGTTAACGCTTGTCGTACCGCTTCATCAACTCTCGCAGTCGTATCTGATTCACCAACGCCAATAACTGCTACGTCACCGTTCTTCATAATAGACGAAACGTCTGCATAGTCCAAGTTAATCAATGATGGCAAGGTAATTGTTTCCACAATGCCTTTGATCATTGTACTGACCAGCTCGTTTGCTACTGCGAATGCTTGTTCCATAGGTAAGTTACCTGCGATATCTACCAGTCGATTGTTATCGATAATAATAGCAGTATCAACTACTTCAGTAAGTTCTTGCAATCCAAACTCTGCTTTGTCCAAACGTGCTTTTTCACATTCAAACGGCATTGTTACAACCGCAATAACTACTGATCCTGATTCTTTAGCAAGTTGTGCAATGACCGGAGCACATCCTGTACCCGTACCACCGCCCATACCTGCCAACAAGAAGACCATATCCGCACCACCTGCTGCTTTCTTAAGTTCAGACAACGATTCCTTTGCTGCTTCGCGTCCCTTTTGAGGATACCCTCCACAACCAAGACCTCGGGTCAATTCTTTACCAATCAAAACTTTTTCGTCAGATTTAGTAATACTTAAGTGCAATGCGTCAGTGTTAACTCCGTAAATAGTTGCTCCATTGATTCCTTTGTTAAATAACCAAGTAGCCATGTTACAACCAGAACCTCCTGCTCCAAACACTTTGATGTTTGCCTTACCAGCACGAAGTTCTTCAAAGTTAATACTATGCGTGGATGCGTTTTGGATCGCTTCCTTTGCAAAATCTAGTACCATTTCACATACCTCCTTTCATTGTGTATACCTCTTCGCCCTACCGAAGTTATTTTTGACACACCGAACGAGTATTTATACTTGCTGTCACTCAACAATATAGAAAAAAAAGAAAAAATTAAAGAAATTCTAATCTTTTTTTGAATTCTCCCAGTTTATCAACTGGAAAATGTCCCCCCGCAGCAGGAATATGTCCACCAGCGTCGGCATTTGGAAAACCCTGCACTAATGTTTTCAATAACATATTCATATCTTCATGTCGATCCTGACATCTTCCCGAGACAAAATAAAAATCACCTTCCCGCTTCAAAACAATCATCGTAGTCGTAGGATAGCGAAATGAAAGAATAGTGGAGATAAAAGATTTAATCTTATACGTAGCCTTGAATTCCCAGAAAAATCTACCTTTAATAATTTCTTTTTCTTTCTCAAATCGAAGAAGTGTATTCTGAATATCCGTTTCAACCAAACGTGCAGGCTCAATCAATTGCACAGGCATCATAAAGGTACTTGTTACTGCACGATACACCTGCATTCTGTCATCGGCATAATAAATCAACGCATTGTTCACTCCCGTCACAAGTTCCCAAAATCGTCCCTGCTTAACACCGGCATCAAAATCAAGTCCTTCTTTCTTAAATTGCGCAATCATAAACGCGCGTACTTCATCAGTCATGACATCAGCAATACACGCACATGCCACTAACCATTTCCATGACGATAGATCCTTCACCTTCTTGAACAACCACCACGCAAGATAGGTTGCGCACATCCCTTGTGCATTCAAAAAAGTAACACTTCCTGCATTCAGATCTTCACTTACCTGATGATGATCAATCACCAATACACGCGCAAACGCCCCCAGCTTTTCCACAAACTCCTTCTTTACTCCAATATCCGTAATGACAATATGGCTTGGAGCTTCTTGCTTCAATTTCTCGACCAAAGCATCAGTCACTTCGTCATAATCAACTAAATACACGTTATCCACTTTCAAAGCGGCAGCAACAACCTTTGCGCTTGCCAGTCCATCTACGTCCGTATGACTCAGAGCAATAACATTCGTCCGTTTCTTCAAAGAAGCAATAAAAGCAGAAAATCTCTCTACCGTTCCACACACAAAATGAGGTTGTTCCATTACAACGCGCATTTCTGTGCAATCTCTAACAACTTCATGTCTTCTCCCTGCGCACACATAAGCTGCAATCCCACGGGCACACCTTTACTTTCCCCCGCAGGAAGTGAAATCGCACAACATCCTGCAAGATTGGCTGGAATAGTGCATGCATCATACGCATACACCGCTTCTAAGGGCATCTTCGTCCCCTCTCCTAGTTTCCAAGGTAATCCTGGACAGGTAGGAAGTACAATACAATCAACGTTCTTAAAAGCATCATTAAATGAAGCAGCAATCACCTGCTTAACACCTAATGCCTTCTGATAATATTTCCCCGCAAATTCAGCTTGAGTAATTTCCTGCCCCCCATACATTCTTCGTAATGCTTCTTTCCCTGCATACTCCACAAAGGGTTTCCCATATCGAGCCCCATCAAATCGCCGAGTCGCCGAATAAAATTCACTATACACCAGAGGGTAATAGGTCGCAACAGCAAGATCAAGAGAATCAATACTAATTTTTTTAACTGTCCAACCATGCCGTGTAACCAATGCCGCAACACGAGCATCAATGAGTTTCTGAATTACAGGAGCCACGCCCGCAATCGTCACTACGCCAACTTTGAGAGAGCCCCCCTTCTTAGACAAAGCAGGATACGCAATCGTAGTCGGATCAGCAGCATCAACCCCTTGTATAACCTCAAACACTTTTTGTACCTCTTGCACGGTGTTACCTAGGGGACCAATTTGATCTAAACTCATAGAAAGGTCAATCAATCCATATCGTGAAACCGCACCATAACTCGGCTTCATTCCCACTATGCCACAATGTGATGCAGGAGTACGAATACTTCCTCCCGTATCACTTCCTAATGCCACATCACACATGCCTGCAGCCACTGCAGCAGCACTTCCAGAGCTACTTCCTCCTGGAACAAGCTCAGGCAGCAAAGGATTCTTTGTTGGACCAAATGCAGAGTTCTCACCACTTCCTCCTGCAGCAAATTCATCCATAGTAACCATACCAATAAGCAACGCATCCGCTTGTTTGAGTTTCTGAATTACCGTAGCATCATACGGAGCAACGTAGTTCTCAAGCACCTTCGAAGCACAATTCGTTATCATGCCCTGCACGTTAATATTACTCTTCACTGCCACCACCGTTCCCCATAAAGCACCTTTCGTTTTCTTTCCTTCAAGTGCCTTCGCTTCATCTAATATGTTTTCATTCACGTGTAAAAAAATGTTCAAATCCTTATTACGTTTCTTAATAACATCCAAATACTTCTGTACTTTGGTAACTAATGCGCCCATCTTATTTTTAGAAATAACAATCTCTTAAACCTTATGGCAATACACCAGTACCTAACGAAGGAGTAGTTGTTCCTGCAGGAGCTTCATAATAGTCCTTTCCTTCAAAGCCAAATATACCTGCAAGTATATTTGCAGGGAAACGCTTGATGGCAGTGTTGTATGTTTTAATGAGTTTGATCCATTCTCCTCGAGCAACAGTAATGCGATTAGCAGTACCTGCAAGTTCATCCATCAGTTGTGTATATTGTTTATTTGCTTGTAAGGTCGGATAATTTTCAGAAGTAGAAATAGCACGTACCAGAGCAACCACATCTGCATTCATTTGTACTCCTGCAACATCCTTGCCCGTTGCATCAGCTTCTAACCAACGAGTACGAGAAGCAGTTACTTTCTCCACAAAACTTGTTTCAACACGCGCAGCCGAAGCAACCGTACTTACCAAATTAGGAATGAGTTCTGCTTGACGAGTATATTGATTGTTAACTTCACTCCATGCTCCATTAATACCTTGATCAAGCCCCACAAAGCGATTATATCCTCCAATACCCCACATAATTACTAAAAGTGCAACAACTCCCACTCCAATCCAGACCATCGAACTCGTTTTCATATACTAAGTATCTTTTCCCTCTTTATAAAACTAAGGGACATCATCTTCCTGCCCCTCCCCCTCCACTCATTCCTCCCCCAAAGCCACTAAATCCTCCTCCTCCGAATGAAGAATGTCCTCCCCGTCCTCCGAAAAAAACAGGGAACAAACCAAAACGTTTCTTTCCCGGTCCATGTACTACATACCACCAGAACCAAATAAATAATCCTAGAATCACCAACAATACAAGCACTTCTCCAAATGTATCGATTGTCTCCTCGTTTCTCTGTCCCGAACGAATTTCCTCAGTATTCAATACTAATTCATCAGCAATCGCTTCAGCAAAAGCAACAATTCCTTCTGAAATATTCCCCCCATCACGAGCAGGCACATAATAGTTATCAAGATACCTTCCCACTTTTCCATCAGGTAAAATACCTTCCAAGCCATAACCAACTTCAACTTCAATTCGTTTTTCAGTAACACTATACAAAATCAACAATCCATTGTTCTTATCTTTCTTACCAATTCCCCATTCGCGAAATAACTTCGTACGATACGCAGAGGGAACATCGGGAGCAGTCGTATTCACCGAAACAAACACCACTTCTGCAGTCGTATTCTGCTCGACAAGCGTAAAAAGCGCTTCCAAAGAAGCACGATCCCCTTGAGTAAGCACATCCCCATAATCATTCACCCACCCTGAATACGAAGGAGAGAGTGCGGATACAAAAATACATGACAAGAAGAAAAGAAAAACAAAAGTAACAAAGCGTTGCATACTGCACAAGAAAAAAGCTCAGTTAATAAGTATTACCACACGATTGTTTTCAAGGGTAACTTCACATAAATAATTTCACGTAGTTCATATAATTCAAGTGTTGCTTCAACCTGATCAGCAAAATAACGCAATTGGTAATCCTTATCAGTCTTAGGATCAAATGCATCGATAGCCATTTCCTTAGTACTTCCATGATCCATCAACACGGCATGAGCATCAATTTCAAGCTTCATCCCATTGACTATGAAGGTATTTCCTTTCTTCAATTGTGCAATAGGTTTACTCCCCTTAACTTCAACAGGTCCAGATTCAACTGATAAATCTCCCACTCCTCGCTCGATTTCATCAAGTTCATCATCAAGTTCTTCTACAATTTCTTCAGCCTTTTGTTTCTTCTTAGCTTTTACAGGTTTAGCAGGAGCATAATCCACCCCATCATCATCAGCAAAAGCATCATCTAACGAAGCACCCCCGGCATGTTTCTCACTTTCAGCAGAAGTTTTCGATTTCTTCACAGTTTTTCTGCTAGCCATACCGAAGTATTAGAAAAGTGCTTTTTAAGGATTCCTACCATTCTTTCTTTTCAACTAACAGATACTCATCATCATGCTTGGGAGCATTCTGAAACATTCTTTGACGAAACACTTCATCTGCTTTTTTCCCCATTCCTTCCTTTCGGACTCCAGAAGTCTGTGTTACGTTCCCCTCTTTTACTTTCGGAAGCTTCACCTTTGCCAATTGCTTTCCAAATGAAGTGAGTATCTTCTTCGCATCTTCTTGTGCTTGTGCTTGTAAGGTAACCATCTCCATTCTAAAGAAAGCGAGCATAAAAAGGTTTAGTTTTTTAGAATAGGGGTGGCTTCCTTGTACGTAGCAAGAAAAAGCTTCTTCATAAGTTTTGCAAACGGTTTATCACGAATAAGTAAAGTAGCATCAGATTTAATCAATCCAATCATAACTTCTTTATCATCAATAATGGAAAGAGCGATTCCTTCATTTTCAATTTGACGATAATTTTTTTCAACTGTAATCCATTTATCAACATTCTGTTTTGTTTCAACATCATAACGCGTTAATGTTTTCAAATCAACATTTCGTTTAACATCAGCATCATGTATTCGCACCCATTCAGGTTTAAAGTCTGCTTTCCATTTAACATAATAGGAATACTTTTTTGCAACAGGAAGCAGTTTAACCAGTGTATGAAATCCTTTATCTCCAAATTCAACAATCACAGGATCAACAGCTCTTTCAGTATATAGTTTTTGCAAACGTTTAACACTTCCACGAAGTTGATTGAGAGAAGTAGTACGTTTTTCAATAAGCTCGGAAAGTTGTTGAGGAGAAGTAGGAGCATACTGTTTAGTAGGGGCAGGTATAACACTTACCAGCGTCTTATGAACTAAACTCTCTAAGATATCATAAATGCGACTATACGAAACACCACTCTTCGCGCTCAATACACTCGCAGGTAAAGTTCCCTGCATCAATAACGTATGATATACCTTAGCTTCATTTTTTGTCAATCCTAATTCTTGCAAATCTTCAATATCAGTCATATCTTGTGCTATTTTCTGTTCTTTTTATATCTTACTAATACCACCCCAAATAGGGTGGCATAAGTTGAAATATCTATTTTTTACCAGAAGAAAATGGAAAACGTACCTTATGAAGAAAGAATAAACCATGCAGAAAGAAGAGAACTGCAAGATGCAGCAACAGCTATCCTTAGAGAAGCAGGATTAGAGTGGGATGGAAGACCAAGAAGCCCTAATCATAGCATGCAATATAGAGAACATCTTCTTACGCAAACAGGGGCATATTGTAGTTGGAGGAGAAAATAAAATGAGTTATTCAGGGAATCCATTTGATTTTTTAGATAAAGAAAGCTTAGCTCTAACAAGAAAAGCAAACGAAGAATGGCAAAGAGAAGAATATGAAAAAGATAGAAGATCATTAAATGAAGGATGTAAAAGAAAGTTTATAAGAAATTTAAGGACTAACGAAAGAAAAACGATAGAAGAAATAGTAAAGTACAGTGGAAAAATATACCCGAGAGGAGAAATATATGTTTTCGGCAGTGCAGTAAGAAAATATAATCAACATCAAGATATAGATCTTCTCTTTAAAAATGAGTTTCTGAAAGAGTTACAAAAAAATAAGATAGAAGAATATGTAAATACAAAGCTCAAATTTAAAAGAAAGCCGCAAATGCTTTTTGAAACAATCGAGATAGATGTAAGTGATATGGAACCTCTGGCGCAAAAGTTAATGCCTTGGTACAATATTGATGGAAAAAATAAACAAAAAAGAAGAGCAAGAATAGCTTCTCAAGGAAATAAAGAAACAGATAAACCCTATGTTCATGCAGGCTTTCGAGAAATTGGTTTCAAATTATGTATTGAAGGGGCCGAAGTACCAATTCATTGTATATTTACTGGAAGCTATTATACTTTAAGAAATATAGTTAGAACATCAAAAATACAACTAGAAAAAGGAATAATTTCTGAAGGTCCATTTGGAATAGAATTAACAAATAGGGAAAAAATAAAATGAAAATTGCAGTCATTGGAGATCCGCATGGAGAAATTGAAAGAGTAAGAGAAATGCAATTGAAAGATATAAAAGCAATTATCATTAATGGAGATTTGGGAAAGTGCGATATTGCACGTAAACAAAAGTTTAGCAACTTAGAGAGAACAGCAAAAGGATTACCTGAAAGAATATATTCTGCTGAAGAAAGAGAAAGAGCATTTTTAGAGTCATATGAAACGGCCCTATCTTTAAGCAGATACTTGGCATCAATTGCTCAAACGTACACTATTTATGGAAATGTCGAAAATGTACATTCAAAAGAAAAAACAGAAGAACTTTCAAGCGAAATAGGGAAAAGGCTACCCTTACTTGAAGAAGGATTATACAAAGAGGGATGCAAGGTCTTCAACAATGAAATACTTGAAGTAGCAGGCAAAAAGATAGGAGGATTAGAATATTTTACAGATACTCTAGAAAACGAAAAAAGAGCACAAAAAATACTTGAACGTATGGAGAGAGTAGATCTATTAATCACGCATCAGCCCCCATATGGTTCATTAGATAAGCTGAGTAATCCAAATTTACCTGCCGAATTAAAAGGAAAAAGAGTAGGAAGTAGAGCAATACGAACATATATCGAAACTATGCAACCTGCCCAAGTCTTCTGTGGACACGTACACGAGGGTGAAGGAAAAGAAAAAATAGGAAAAACAGAGGTATATAATTTAGGATTCTGTGGATACAAAATTGTTGAAATATAAATCAGTAAAATTTCGTAGTGATTTTCTTTCCCTCTAGTTCCACAATCGCATACTGCCCTTCATGTATTGAACCAGGATTGATGCAGAGCGTTCTTCCGAGCAAAGTTTTCCCTCTTCCTTCATGAATATGTCCCCCGATATGCATCAACGGACGATAACGTTGAATAACCCGACGTATCAACTTTGAACCATAATGCTTTCCTCGTACCGCAGGATGTGCTTTCATACTGATTTTGTCAAGAGCAGTGTTGAAAGGCACGTTATGACTCACAAAAATAAGGTGCTTGCCAGTAAAGCGAGCAAACAAACGTTGCAACTTCATCCACGAAGCACGAAATGTCTTGCTGAGAGGTTTGCCTGGGTTTGTCCCTCCATAAGCCCCAATAAATACATACTTTCCAAACACAAAAGAACGATAATCAATTCGATGCACATTCTTTAATGAACGCATCCACAGTCCCACTATATCCCTCCATTCCCAGGCCCAATAGCGCTTCCCTTTTGGCTTTGCTATATCTTGGCTATCAGACGTAATATGATCAACATTTCCAAACACCGTCACAACAGGAACAGGCAACGCATCAAGCGCTTGTAATGCTCGTTCACCTTGAGCAACATCTCGCGTCACTAATTGCTTATATTTCTGCTTTCCAAGTACTTCCCATAATTCCCTGTCCTGCCCATAACAATAGTTAAACCACAATGTTCGATAAGCAAACGAACAATAATCCCCATTAGATACCACAAGAGCAATCTTTTGTTCATTGATAATACGTTTTAATTTCGCGGGAAACGTTCCATGAAAATCCCCCAGGACAAGCAGTTTCATAAAGAAAAAAAGAAGTATCTCCTTTTAACCCTTCTCTTCTCGATAATGCCAATACAAAGCCATCACTTCTTGATACTCTTGTTCTAATAATGCCAAAGCAGGGGTTCCCCCTGCTCGCACAATTTCTTGACTATAATATCGTCCCAAAGCCCGTTGCAAACGTAAAAAAGAAGAATCAGTCGGACAACGAACGCGTTCTCCTTCATCCTGAAGGGTGATTGCTAATATAAATGCTGCACGATCACGTGGTTCAGGAAAAAGACGCAATACCTCTGCAAATCCCTGACCACGTATGCTTCAATAAGATTCAGCTGACATTGTAATGAAAAACATAAAAAAGAACTTTATAAAACTATATGGAAAAATCTTCAGGTAAATCTTTGAATGCAGATTCCAATCGCACTCGTTTAAAATGATGACGATAACAAATTCCTCCAATAAATTCAGCAAGTCCTAAAAAATCATCAACAAGTCGCGCTTCATAAGGTCTAATGTCTTCACGCAAGGCAACTTTCTCAGGAAATTGAAGCAAATACGCTAAACGATACTGTTGAGGTACTGCAGTTTTCACAAAATCAGCGGCAAGTTCAGATTCAGTTGGTTCATGTCCTAATCGTTGTCCTAAAAAGAATTTTTCACGTTGTACCCAGGTAATTTGAAATTGATTATAATGTGTAAATGCAAGCATAGTAACTCCTGAACCAATACGTTTTTGATGAAAATTGGCCACATTCATAATCAGTCCTATTTGCCAAAGTTCATGAGGAGAAGTAATAATACGTCGATGAGCCTCTGTCAATGCTTCACCAGACCGATACGCTTCAAAAGATAAATCAGGATTAACTAAATGTAAATGAGCAGGACGAGGAACTTCCATAAAATAAAAATTAAATCTTACCTTAAAAGAATTACGGTGTTAATCGATCTCGATCTCGAGGAAACATCGTTGCTTCTCGAATATTATCCAATCCGCATACTAATTGCGTCATACGTTCAAGTCCGATACTCCATCCTGCATGTGGTGGTGCTCCATATTTGAAACTTTCAATATAATCAGTAAAATCTTTTGGATTCAGTTTCTTTACTTTCAAACGTGTCAGCAATAAAGTGGGCAAATGAATACGCTGTCCTCCAGAGGTAATTTCAAGTCCTTTGTAAATACAATCAAATCCTTCACTTAATTCAGCCTTAGCATCTTCTCCCTTGGGCATTAAATAAAAAGCACGAAGAGATAATGGCCACGAATGTACAAATACCATATCATCAGGATAGAGTTCTCCCAATTTCTTTTCAGCTTCAGGAGATAAATCTTCTCCATAAGCAATTTTTATCTTATGTTTCTTCAAAAGAGCAATTGTTTCTTCATAGGAAAAGTAATGCGCCTGAGGAACCTTGAGTGTTACTCCAAGTAAAGCAAGATCGGCCGCATTCTGTTTCAACACTTCCTCAATCATATGTTTCAAAACTTCTTCTTCATGTTTCATAATACTCATTTGATTTTCAAATGCAGCTTCAATATCCATTTGACGAATTTCATTGATATGCCGTACCGTATTATGTTTCTCAGCACGCCAAACTGGAGTCACCATAAACACTTTTTCAACACTACAAGCAAGCATTTGTTTATACAACTGAGGACTTTGTGCTAAACAACCTTGTTTCTCAAAATACTGTACTTTAAACAAATCGGCTCCCCCTTCAGAAGCGGCAGAGATAACGCAAGGAGGTTGCATCTCCAGGAATCCTTTTCCTGCAAAATGTGCACGGAATGCTTGTAATAAGGTATGTTGAATCTTAAAGATCGCTTGAGTTTTTCTTCGATGAAAATCAAGAAATCGAGTATCAAGACGTTTAGGTAATTCAGTTTTAGAAAAATCACTGACATCAATAGGCAAAGGATTCTCCGCTCCATGTACCACAACAAGAGAGGTGGGGGCAAGTTCTCTTCCACCAGGAGCTTTCGGAGCTTTTTTTACAATCCCTTTCAACAAAACAACACTCTCTCGATTAACTTTGCCCATCGTATCAAATACACTCGCATCAGTTTCTCCTTTAAACCCAGTCACTTGAATTTCTCCGGAAATATCACGTACAACAGCAAACCGTAATTTACCTAATTCTCTACTATCATACCACCATCCTGCAAGCGTTACTTCTTTCCCTTCATCTTTAGAACTAACATCTGCAATCAATACGCGCTTCTCAAATGAAACTGCCATAACTCTTCTTAGAACAACCCCGTTTTAAGCATTCCTATTCGCATAAAACAATGTTCTCTGCACGAGGATCATTCCAAATTTCAGAGAATTGGGTAAGATTCGAAACAGGTACCAAAGAAACAACTTTTCCTTGTTCACAATGCACCAGCACATCAATACACTGGTGCTGGTCATTACAAATAGCAGTTGTCCAGGTATATGTTTTTTCAGACTCAATAGTACCAACTACTTGACCCGTCACACTTCCCTGACCTAAAAAATACCCTCCACCAAAGGCCCCCACTATAAGTAAAAGTGCTCCCCAGATAAATAATTTCATCATCATCCAACCACCTTCTGCAAAATATCCATTGTTTTTTTCTTATCAATACCAGTACCAAGTTTTCCAATCACCAATCCCATATAGGCATTCGCTCGTAATCCCGGTTTTTCAGCAACAAGAGCACGGATAGTTTGTTCAAGTGCATTCTCATCAAGTCCAGGAGCAGGTAAAGAAGATGAAACACTCTTTCCCTCAACAACACTCTTCAATACTCCTTTAACGTGCCCTTCTGCAAGGCGTCCTGAAGCAACATATTCCAAAATCTCATCATAAATCGCTTCAGTCAACACTGAAGCACGTTCATCAGCAGTCATATGTGCTTTTGTTCCCACTTCTTGTGTCCACAACGTAATTAATTTAGCAGTTAATACAGGAGATACCGCATGTCGTTTTACAAGTGTAGTATACAATGGCACATACCCATCCAACACCAGAGTAACAAGATCCGAAGAGAGCCCTTGTTTCAAAAGATCTTGTCGAATATCGTGTTGTAAACGAGGAAGGGATTTCTTAAGTCCATCAAGTCGTTCTTTAGAAATATACAACAAAGGGAGATCAGTTTCAGGATACATGCGTGCTTTCCCGGGCATTGGACGAAGAAACTTTGTTGTCCCATCAGGTAACGCCTGACGAACTTGACTAGCCCCTTGTTTCTCACTTTGCTGTCGAGCAATTTCAGTCAGAATCGTCTGTTCCATCATCGCCACATCTTGAAATCCTTTTACTTCGACACGAGGATGTCCCGGACTACTGATGTTCACATCCTGACGAATCGTTCCAATTCCTCGTTTCACCTTACATGCACGAAGAATCTCCCCCAATTTCAATGCAGTTTCCTTTACCTGTACAGGAGTTGTCAAAGTAGGAGCAGTAGCAATTTCAACCAAAGGAATTCCTAAACGATCAAGACGATACACTACTTCTTTTCCTGATTTTTCTGAAACTAAGCGCGCAGAATCCTCTTCCAAACATACTGTGTCAATAGGTACCTTTCCAAACGAAGTTTCAATATAACCATTACGCGCCAATACAACCGTACGCTGAAAACCAGAAGTATTCGAACCATCAATCACCAACTTTCGCATAATCTGTGTATGCTGATACACTTCACAATTGAGCAATAACGCCACACGTAACGCCTCATCCAAAGCAGCAGGAGAAATAAGATGCGGAGGTTCTTCATCTAATTCAACTAAACAAGTCGAATCATGATATCCCTCGTACACAAACGTCTTCTCTTTCCCCGCTTCATGCTGCACAGCAACATCAACCTCCCCCGTCTCTCCAGCAATAGCATGCAACTTTCGTGTCACCCGCACGTCACCAGCATCTTGCCGTAAATAGCCCGGACACGCACAAAACAGTTTCCCTGTGTCTAATTGCTGATGTATCTCAAGTCCTGCCTTAAAACCGAGTGTTGGGGAGCGCATATAAAAGAAGATAAAAAGAGATTATAAAAAACTACTGGCTAGAAAGTAAAGAAAGGAAATTTAGCCTTTAGGAGTAACAGTATACTTGAATCCGTAACGTTTAGTATAGCGATTTAATTGCGCTTTGATCTCTTCACTCCCGATGTTACCTCGTAAAGAGTAGCGAGCAAAGCGACTATTTGCAGAATCTAAATGAACATGTGTTTCATGATCTTTGTATCCATTTGTCATACTTTGAAATCCACTCAAAATACCTTTCATAGTATATGAAAGACCTTTCCCTCGTAAACCAGAAAGCTCAATTTCAAAAACACGATTAGAACGAAGCATTGTCTCAAGATGCTCTGCAGAGTTCAGGACTTGAGAAGCAATAAATTCATGAAAAAGATTTTCAGTAAATGACGGTTTCTCTAGTTGACTCTCCCGTGATGCTCGATCTTTAAGAGTTTTATTAAGTAATCCAAGATACAGTTCTCGATGACCTTGAGTAATAATTGCAGGAGTATATCCTCGTTGTTCTAAAGCGAAATTTTGTACAAGACGAGCAGTTCTTCCATTTCCATCTCCATACGGGTGAATACGAATCAGTTCAATATGTGCTTGAGAAGCTCGAATAACAGGATGAATGTCCGTACGTTCATTTAAAAAATAACAAAGATTATCAATAGCAGAGAGAATACGTTCAGGAGGAATACCTGATAAATCTCCAAAAGTAACTTCCCCGCTTCTAAAATAACGAGCAATATTAGGACGAGGCTCAACGATACTTCCTAAAACAGCAAAAGTAGTTTTATCAAACCCATGTTCTGCAAGATATGCACGTGCTGAACTTAAATTTTTAATGTACTCTGAGCGTTTTTGCGCAACTTGCTTATTAGTAGGGCTATCCTCATTTTCAATTTCTAAATTAGAAGAATGTTTATCAGAATCACGAATGAGGCCTGTAAATACTTCTCGAGCAAGACTACGAGAATATTCAGGATGCGTATTAATTCTCCCTATAGCTTCATCGATTTTTTTCAGAGTTTTATAAATCATAAAGATTTGACCTAAAAACCCTATTTAAACCTTCCTATTTGTAACCTTTTAATAGTAACAACACTAGCAAACCAATCGTTCACTGAACTCCCCCGCAACGTTTTCAAGCATTTTCTTTTCCAAATCTTTCTTCCATCCATAATGCCCGAGTATCCAACCCAACTTAACTAACGCCGTTTCAGCCAAGAGGTCTCCTAAAAATACCACCCCTGCATCAATAAGCTCTCGCCCGTTACTATACACGTACGGATCAACGCGCCCATTGATGGTTTGCGTCACACACCCGACAAAAAATCCTGCACGAATATGTTTTTTCAAGAGAGGAATCCAACTATTCCCTGATTCACTTACAGGTAAATGACCGAATCCGCTTGCTTCTACAATAATCCCTTTATATTTCAAAGCATAATAATCAAGAATATCAGGAGATTGCCCAGGATAAAATTTCACTAACGCAATCTTATCACTACACACTGCATCAACCACACAAGGTTTGGTATGTCGAGGAGTAAATGAGCCAGTATACGTAACTCTATCGGGCCAGACCTTCGCAACAGGAACAGTATTCACTGGTTGAAACGCATCTCTGCGAGAAGAATGTAATTTTCGCACTTTTGTCCCGAGCAATGCTTGACAATAGTCATCAGATTCGGTTGCGTGCCCCACCACAAACACTCCAGCCGCTTTATCAATCACCATCCGAGCAGCACACTGGAGATTCAGATGTGCATCACTACTCGGGCGATCAATACTCCGCTGTGAATACGTTAACACCACTGGCTTCCCCAGATCTCGAAGCATAAATGAGAGAGCTGCAGCCGTATAATGCAAAAAGTCAGTACCATGTGTCACCACCACTCCCTGAATTGCAGGATCATTCACCAGGTTTCCTACTTCCTGCGCAATTAATTTCCAATGCTCGCTATCCATACTTTCACTCGCAATCTTAAACGGAATACGAATCACTTTCACCTCAACCATTTGAAATAATGCTGGATAATACTGTACGAAATCTTCGACAGAAGCCAAGGGTTTCACTCCCCCTGTCTTTGGATCCAGCACAGAAGCAATCGTTCCCCCGGTAATCACCATCCCAATAACCGGTTTCCCAGAAGAGCGGCGAACAACAGAAGGAAGTTGAGAAACAGGAGCAGAACCAAGTACTTCTCCTCCTAAAATGTGATCAGCAGAAATACCAATATTATAGCCGCTTCCCAATTTCAATAAACAAATGCCCGGCTCATGACTTTCCAATACAGTACCTTCCACTTCCTCTTGTGCAAGACGTAAGCGTACGCGATCTCCTGGTTTTCCTATAAAAGCCATATCTTCCTACTATTGAGAAGGTTATAAAAAACTACGTATATAAAAGTAAGTTAATCCTTCTTACACCAAATCACATTGAGATAAGGGGGCCAGCTCGAACTTGGCAAAACAGTTACATGGGTAATCGGGGTTCTCCAACTTTTATCTGAATTAGTCGTTTGAACCGACACATCATGCGCATGCACATCAGATCCACCCGTTCCCCCATAAGTAGCTGCACCTCGCGTAGTCTTGCCATCTAAAGCAGAAAATCGTGTCCAACCTGAAGGGCACGTCATATTAAACATAATAATTGCTCCAGAAGGAATACCTCCCAACGCACTCAATCCTTCTATTTCATTCGCACTATGTCCAAACACCGCAGGGTTAGCAGGGTTAGAATTATACGCCACTACTCCAACTACTAATAATAACAAAGCGAGTACAAAGAATCGTGTCTTTGTAATCATCACCTCCACTTTCATAATTCAAAGGAGTAAAAGAACTATTTAAATGTTTTAATAGCTCTTAGCCCAATAGGCAAGAGTATATGTTTTTTCACCTGTTTGCACACATACTCCTTCTTTCGTTACTTCTTCAATTAAACGGGTTGTCGCTCCGTCAGTTGCATCCTTCAATTTCTTTTCAACACGAGGATCATCAACCATATACACTTTGACTAATTTCCGTTCCTTAATCCCTTTTTGTAATTCTTTAAGAGAAGAAGCAGTTACAATTTGACTATCAAGGAAATGCTTCGCCTTAGCATATAAATCATGCTGAATAGTTTCCAATAATGTTTCAATATACGTTTTCACATTTCCTAAAGGTACTATTTCTTTCACACCTGTATCTCGGCGTATGACCACTACCTGTTGTTTTGCTAAATCTTTTGGCCCTAATTCAACACGAACTGGAACCCCTTTCATTTCCCATTCATTAAATTTCCAACCAGGAGAATATCCTTCTCGATCATCAATTACAACAGAAAAGGGATGTAACGAATCACGTAATGCACGAGCTTGTGTAAGCACTTGCACTTTACTTTCATCAAATAAAATAGGAACAATAACGATTTGCTGTTTTGCCATTCGTGGAGGAATAACCAATCCTTTATCATCTCCGTGTACCATTACCAAACCCCCTAACAGACGTGTAGAAATACCCCAGGAAGTCGGCCAAATTCCTTGTTGAACTCCTTGTTGATCTAAGAAAGAAATATTAAACGAGCGCGCAAATTCTTGTTTCAAAGAATGACTTGTTCCCATTTGCAATGCCTTTCCATCAGGCATAAGCGCTTCTACAGTCATACTCATATCCGCACCAGGGAACTTTTCAGCCGTACTCTTACGACCAGCTAATACAGGAATTGCTAATTCTTGTTCGATCAATTTTTTATACGCTTGAAGCATTTCACGCATATTCGCTCGCGCTTCTTGTTGAGTCGCAAATGCACAATGTCCTTCTTGCCACAAAAACTCACGAGTACGCAAAAGAGGTTTCGTTTGTTTTACTTCCCATCGTATCACATTACACCATTGATTCAGTTTCATCGGTAAATCTCTCCAACTTCGTATCCATTTCGCAAATGAATCATAAATGATCGTCTCCGAGGTAGGGCGCAAAGCCAGTAATTGTCCCTGCTCTGTTCCTTTAATATAAGCAAGTTCAGGAGCAAATCCTTTTGCATGTTCCGCTTCCTTTTTGAAAAAAGAATCAGGAATTAAAAGTGGAAAATAAGCATTGTGCACTCCTTTTTCTGCCAAAACTGCATTGAAAGTAGTTTGAATGCGTTCCCATAAGGCATAGCCATTAGGTCTCAAAATCATAAATCCCTGAATAGGAGGATAATCAATCAATTCTGCCTTTTGAATAACTTGAGTATACCATTCAGAAAGGTCCTTAGATTTAGAAACCGAAAGCCCTTTTGTATCAACAGGGGTTTTGACAATCGATTCTGAAGGTTTCGATACTGTCGAAGATTTGATAGTACGTGCAGGTTTTCCACCCATGCTCCTTATCAAGAAGGCCTACTTTATAAATCGTACCGAAAAACGGCCCCAGGAAGAATCGAACTCCCGTTCTCAGGTTGCTTCGTATCGCACCACCGGGGTGATACGTCCTCCAAAAGGAGGATGATGCGTCAAGGAACCGTGGTTCCTTACGCTACGCTCCGAAGCCTGATGTTCTATCCACTAAACTATGGGGCCTCACAAAACTACCTCATGCTCCCTTTTTAAACTTTGGACAAAGCTTGAAGAAGAAGCTTTCGAGCAAGAGTATAGTCTGCTCGCTTAGCACTCGCCTTCATAACCGCACCCATCAAAAAGTCAAGTGCTTTCACTTCTCCGGCTTTATAATCGCTTACTGCTTTCGGATGTGCATGCAATACAGAAGTGATAAAGCTCAAGAGCTGTTTTTCATCACGAATAGTGCTTTCAGCAACAGAAGGCATGCTACTCTGAGGATACCATGAGTTCAGAATTTCTTTCGCTTTCAAAGGAGTAAGTTTTCCACGTTGCACAAACTGTAAAAGTGCACTAAAATGAGCAGGTTGTATGTTCACCTTTTCTAAAGAAACCTTATGATAGTTAAGAAAACGCAATAATTCAACCGTCACCCACGGAGCAGCGAACGCTCCATCAACTTCTTGTGCAACCTGCTCAAAAAAAGTAACCAAATCAATATCTGAAGCCAAGAGCTGTGCATCGCTCGAAGAAAGTTTATATTGCTTGACAAGTTTTGCACGTGTAGCATCAGGAGATGCAGGTAATGCCGTACGAATATCGTGCACAAAAGATGAAACAAGTTCTAACACAGGTATATCAGGATCTGCAATAAATCGATAATCTGCAGCAGTTTCTTTCGAACGCATTACACTCGTTTTTCCTTTTACTGCATCCCATCGTCGAGTTTCTTCAACGTTCCCCCCTTCACGAGCTTGTCGTTCAAATTCAAACGCAATAGCTTTTCCAATTTCATCAATACTATTAACATTCTTAATTTCAACACGTTTGCTAACACCAGGAATATTGATATTAACATCAACTTTGATACCAGCATTTGCATCAATTGCTTTCAAATAAGTAAGATGATGCACCAATTTTCCTAACCAGGCTTGCACTTCTTCTCCCGTTGAAAAATCAGGAGCAGTTACAATTTCAACCAAGGGCAATCCTGAACGATTGTAATCTACGTTCCCGGTAGTCGGTTCCCAACTCGCAGGATCTTCTTCAAGATGCATCTCACTAATCTCAATCCCTTGAAAGGTGCCCTTAACACCCAAAGGAGTCGCGCCAGTCCCACTTAACGTCATCTGATATCCTTTTGGTAAATCAGGCCAGGCATAATGTTTTCGTATCCAAGGCATACGTGCATTCACCGTACATCCCAAGACCAAAGCAATTTGTACCGCTTTACGCACTGCTTCAAGATTCGGAGCACGAGGTTTTGCTCCTGGCTGTCCCGTACAGGTTGGACAAATCAACGTATTCGGAGCAAGCCCACGTTCACGTGAAGCAATACACGTACAAAACAATTTCTCACGTGTATTCAAATAACAATGAATTTCAAGGCCAATCATTCCTTGAACCAGTTTCTGTTTCATAAGTGTATACTAGTAAAGAGGTTATAAAAAACTATCCAGCACAACAGCGCCAATTCAATTCATCTAAACCAAAAAATTTAATTCTTCACACAAGTATACATGTTACTATATGCATTAGACGTTTTGTCTGAAGGTGTAGCATACGAAACACTATACACAAGTTGAGTATAGCCGCTTGGACAACTAGTTGCTGGATTGACATCTTGGCACGCAGTTATAAGGAAAGTACCTGCAGTAGCTGCTGCATTACCCTGTCTATAATACCCCATACCACACCATGTTCCGGCTGGGATTGATGCGCTTGATCCTGATCCACTTCCGCCACCTGCTGAACAAGAATAATATTCGAAATTGGTATATGAAGGACTTGTATAGCTTGCGGTATAACAGTATGCACTATTTGAAGCAGTGACATCAACATTACCGTACACAGTTGTCCCACTTACTGTATGTCGACAAAGTCCAGTTGCACCAGATGCATAAACTTGAGCACCGGTCATAGCGGTAGGACCAGTTGATTTCCAAGTACAAGCGCTTGATCCTGATCCACTTCCTCCACTCACGCATCGGTATTTACTTGTTACAGCGTAGCCTCTATTCCCACTGCGGTCGGTGTTGCTTGATGCACCTGTTTGGCCTCCATGAGTAAGTTGGATAACGACAAAAGAATCTCTTGCATCATCAGTACTCGTAGTCCACAAGAAATCTGAGTCAGCATTTTGAGCCGTTCCTGAAAAACTAAAATGGATTAGTTCATCATCAGTAGGTAATCTCTTACCAGCATTCCGACAAGCACCAAAAGCTGCTGGAAAAGTCGCAGGACCAGAATCAACAGCATCCAGAATAAGTTCTGAAGATGCGCTTGATCCTGAACCGCCTGAAATAATTGGTAAATACCATATTTTTGCAGGAGGAAGAACGGCTCCGCTAATTCTTTGTGCTTTCCAATACATATTTTTCTTAATAGGCATCGTAATAGAACTTTGAGAGTATGTTGAATCTCCAGAGGGAAATGCATCCGTGGGTGTAGCAGTAGTTCCTGTGAATAAATTCACTTGTCCAATTTGAACAGAATAAACAATAACAAATCCGTCATTTGGTGCTTGATACACAGTGTCATAAGCAAAATTTTTTTGATAATCACCAAATTGCAATGATGAACCACTCGTTGATCCACTTCCCCCTGCAGCAATCAACGCACGCAATCCTTCAATTTCATCAATACTATGTCCAAACACCGCAGGATTCGCAGGGTTAGAATTATACGCCACTACTCCAACTACTAATAATAACAGAGCACATACAAAAAACCAACGTTTATTCACCCCTCGTTGCATCAGTATCTTATCAAAAGGAACTATTTAAAAGCTTTTGAAGCAAATGTCTGAGCCATTAATAAGGGAAATAAAAGGGTTGCATCCCCAAACACTTTCACATGCTTTCCTGGTTTCAATTTACCCCAACTAATGGCCTCTTCAGGTAATGCTCCCGCATCACTCCCATCAAATTCTTGGGCCGTATTGATATATACTGCATATTCCGCCCCATTACGCAACATTGCTGCATTCAACAATGCATGTTTAATCACTCCTGCACCCAAGATAACCAAACCTAAGTTTTGAAGCCCAATCGTCGCATCATTCAATCGTTGCGTATCCTTCGCAATATCAATCACTAGCTTCGGATGTTTGAACATACTAAAATACACATTATCTCCTAATGCCCCATCAGTCAATGCCGGACAGAATAATCGAATCCCCTGCTTCCACGCCCAGTAACAAATACTTCGTGTATCATTAATCTTCTTTCCCATCGCCCAGACAATATCACTAGGAGAAAGAGGAACTCCTGTTTTCACACTTTCGGCATACAATTCATCCAATAACGGTTGAAACCATTTCTCAAATGCAACATATCGATTATTCGGTGCAAACACGTTACCAATACGATTAATACCCTTTGCACGAAGTTCTTTCCCCGAAGCATGAAAATCGCCGATATAAAAATCACCCAGACATTTGATAATATCTTCTTCAATCGCTCCTGCCGTACATACTCCCAAAGTAATATGCTGATGTTCAAACAAATAGCGAATACTCTCACGCACACCACTTGAGACCATATTACTCGTAAATCCAATAAAAATAGAAGCCTGTTCACTTCGCATCGTTTGCACAACCCCCACCGCATCAGCAAAAGCACTGGCCTGAAACCCGGTAGAGGCAAAACTAGCTAAAAGTTTCTCATAGTGCACACCCTCATTAAATTCATATCCTTTCACAGGAGTGCCCCCTACATCTGCACTTCTTCGCAATAAGTTTTTTCGAGCAATCTGTTCACGTTTCATCCAAAAAAGCATATACTACAGTATATAAATCCATATCGTAAGGAACAAGAATAGAACTCCCCCTCCTCTTCTGCTTACTCGCCAAATATGCTTCTTAACTCACTTGCTGTACAATAAATTAAAAAAAAAGAAAATAGAGTATTGTAGTTTATCGGAAAGTATTTATCCCAATCATGACGCTTCTTTCTTCATCTCTTGCTTTTGATAGTTTTCTACTTGCTTCAATCAAAACAGGATACATATTTTTAGCCATTCCTTCAGAATATCCCATACTCTTAAGAACCATAGAATAATCATCTTCAGTAAGTCTCTTTCCTTCATTCATTCCAAAATAAAGATGAGTTTCACTGACCTTTCTCTGTTCAGCTATATATCCAGATAAAATTTTACCTTCAGTTGGATAGTTCTCACAGAATTTTTCTATCCCTTCAGCCATTCCTCTTGCTTTCTGTTCATTTTTTGTTTCAACTCTAGCATAAACTCTTTCTCCATTATATTCTCCATTTTCAAGACCTAAAGCTTTTCCAAGCTTTGGCTTTCCTCTTTTGAGCTTTCCACTCAAGCTAGAGATTGGAATATCTATTCTATCCCAAGCAATCAATTCGAGAATTCCGCGTTCCATTTTTTCATCCATTATAACTCCCCTCCTTTCATTTCTTTATCTTCGTTTTTCATATGTGAGAAAACAAAAAAAGCTATATAATTTTATGAGGTGAAATTTATCACCTCATAAAGATAATAATTATAAACTCAAAATATCTAATTATAACATGTATGAACAACTAAAAGAATCTGGACTTACAGAAAATGAAATAAAAGTCTATTTAGCATTAATAAATAACGGTTCTAATTTAGCAGGAAAAATATCACGATTAACAGGTCTACATAGAAGAACGATATACGACACGACAGAAATGCTTATACAAAAAGGACTAATAGGTTATATCTTAAAGAATAATAGAAGAATATTCTCAGCTACAAATCCTAATAAACTTTTAGAAAACTTAGAAGAAAAACAAGCAATGTTACTTCCACTGGTTCAACAGCTAAAAAGCAAATTAGATGAAAAAAAGGAAAAAGAAGAAACATTATTCTATAAAGGCAAACAAGCTTTAAAAAATATATTTGAAGATCAATTGAATGCAAAGGAAATTTTAATTTTAGGTGCAAACAGCGAAGCATACAAAATTTTGCAATTTTATTTTAAATGGTATGATCAAAAAAGAAAAGCAAGAAAGATACAAACAAGGATTATAACACATGATAGGAATATAAAACGCATTCCACTTGCAGAAATAAGATATATACACGAGAAATACAATAATCCCTTAGCAATTAATATTTACAAAGACAAAGTAGCTATTATCCTCTGGGCAAAAGAACCAATAGCTATTTTAATAAAGAACAAGGAAATCTCAGATTCCTATAAGTTATACTTTGAATTAATGTGGAAAACAGCAAGTAAATAAGAGATAAGTGAACGATTCTAAAAAAATTTAATAAAATTAAATTATGCAGTTAAAATAATTTTAACTTTGCCACTAATGATTTAAAAAATAGAACTAAGAAAGTAAAAAATAATTATATCTCCATAAAAGTTAATACTCGTTATATTTTCAAATTACTTCCCAAATCGTCGTTGTCGCTTCCCATATTCACGCAAAGCATCTTCAAAATCTCTGGCAGAAAAATCAGGAAAATACTTCTCGCTAAAATATAATTCTGCATACGCAGCTTGCAAAGGCATAAACCCAGAAGTACGTTGCTCGCCAGAAGTACGAATTACCAAATCAACCTTCGGTAATCCTGCCGTATCCAATGCTTCAAACAAGGAAGATTCAGTAATCTGTTTCTTCCCTTTCTGCAATAATCGAGCAGCACGAACAAGTTCATCAATCCCCCCATAATCTAAACATAACACCACCGTAAAATCAGTATAGGTTTTAGTTGCCTCTGCAATATGATATAATCCCTTTACCAATGAACGTGGAAGTCTATCTTTTCGTCCCACATGTATAAATCGAATACGATACTGATGGGCATCTTGTTCTAAAGCAGATAAGGATTTCTCAATCAATGAAAAAATTGCCTTTCGTTCAATCTCTGGTCTCGTCCAATTTTCAGTAGAAAATCCCCAGAGCGAAAGGCACTTCACTCCTGCTCGTTGTGCTCCACGTAATAAGGATTGCATATGAGCATAACTTCCCGCATGATAATGACCAAAGTGTACTTCTTTTCCCTGACGTTTTGCCCATCGTCTATTGCCATCAGGGATAATCGCGACATGAGTAGGAACAGGAAGAGAACGTGAAAATAATCGTTTTCCTAATGAACGAAAACTAGCAAGTTGATCTGCAAAAAAATGCGTTTTTCGAATAATTTCAAACGAAGAATAGGTTTTTCCTGATGATTTCCAATGATACTGCATACTTTCAACTTTACTTAATCCAGGACTTCCTTGTAACCATGAAACAAGTGCATGTAATGTTGTAACGGTTCCTTGTGCACATACAAACACACCTCCATCATCTCGATTCACTACATAGCCAGTAATCTTCTGCTTCCGGCAATACTTAGCAACAAGTGCTCGAAAACGTATACCTTGAACACGCCCTATAAGTTCTATTTGTATTTCATTCATGCCACTTCCTCCACCAAAGCAGTTATAAAACGTTCAACTTCCGACGTAGTAATACGTCCCCCAATAGCATCATCATGCCCTCCCCCCATAATCCCTGGAAAACCCTGCGCAATTCGTTCAAACACCAGCTTTACTCCTTTACCTCGTAATGAAATATTTGTTAATCCACCTTTCCGATACGCAACAAACACAAACATGCCTGGATAGAGATATGAAAGTTTATTCGCAACGTCAGCACTCATACTTGTTGCTCCCCCATATTGCACAACTAATACTTTTCCTCTAACTTCTCGTTCGCCGAGAATACGTTCTAACTCTACCTGGAGAAAAGCAGTTTTTTCTTGAAAAGAAGAAGGAGCATTATCTGAAAGAACTTGAGCAGGATCAGAACACTCAATTAAAAATCGAATCAAACTCCGCACATGTGAAAGAGAATCTTTTAAGCCAAAATTAAGTGATTGAGCTAAAGTTCCAATTCTTGTTGCATAATAAGCATCAAATGGTCCCTGAACAGTTCCCCCAAGTGCAGGAAAAGAAGTAGTAAATGAATTCCATTCTTGAGGAAGATAATGATCTGCAATACACCCTGTAATGAGCAACCAAAGATCTTCAGTTCGTCCCAATGCGCGATACATTAAATACGAAACCGGCTCAGCACTTCGTGCCTTTCCAGATAACAAAGCTGGATTATATTCAATATATAATGGAAAATCAACACTAAAATCGGGTTTTGTAACAGCATGATGATCAAGTACAATCAATGGCAAAGAACGTTCTTTCGCAAACTGCACACTTTCAGGAGATAAAAAAGGTTTATCCAATACAACCAAAAGATCAGCCCCTTGTAACACTGCTTGTTCACAATAACCCACATCAAGTGCAGGATAGCTCCGTACAGGAATACCTATTCCTTTTCCTAATGTTCGACGAGCAATCAAAAAACTACATAACCCATCTGCATCATTATCAAACAAAAAAGCAGGACAGGAAGCTCCTTCTAAGCGAGAACGAAGATCATCCAAGGAAGCCTGAGAAAGCATCCCTCAACGAGAAAGAAACGGCTTTTAAGCCTTATGGAAAAAAGACAATAAAAAAGAATTATCGAGTCATAGATGCAGCTCTTCCAGCAGCTTCATAAGCGGCTTTTTCATCCTCAGGACTATACTACATAGCACCTGTCGCATACAAAGCAATACCTATTCCAAGAGCTACAATCAAAAGAACAAATAACGCAGTTTTCCAATGAAAGTTACGTCGCACACTCTTCTTTACCATAACAAAAATAGGTACAAGCCCTATTTAAACATTACTCAAAAAAAATAAAAAATAAAAAATAAAAAAAGGCTTTTCTTAGTACCAGCGAGAAATGCGATAGGTTACTGCAACACGTGCAGAAACATCGAGTTCACGAGGAGTAAGAGAGGCAGCAGCAAATTTTGCATCTTCAGCAGAAGCAACACCTTCTCCACGAGCATAATACACAACAGGAGCATAAGAATAGTCCTCATTTTGTATTGAAACAAGTGAACCAAGGCTTTTACCAACACCTAAAGCGAGAGCGGTTGCTTTTCGTTCAGCATCTTTTCCAGCAGCAGTCAATGCTTCAGCTTTCAAGGAAGCAGCATGTTCATCAGAAAGTTCAAAGTTAATACCTTGTACTAATCCTCCTGCTTCAACAACTGCATCAACGATACCGGCAACTGAACGCACATCACTCGTACGAATATGTATTGACTGACTTGCAACAAAACCTTTGAGAACTTGTTTTCCCGTTTCCCAAGAATAGTCCTGATATAATTGTTCAGTTTGCATTTGAATCGCAGAATCGGGAACTCCACGTGCACGAACAGCAGTTGCAACAGCATCACTTACAGTACGCATATTTGTTTGAGCTGTTTGTGCCGATTGATGACGTTGTTCAATTGCTACATACACCACCACTTCATCAGCAGGAGCATGTAACGTAACTTCTCCAATAGCTGAAACAGTAGGAACTGTTCCAGGAGCCATCACTAAATATCCCCCCAATGCAATAATGACCACTACCAATCCAATAAGTCCATAGGTAGAATTCATGATACACTACCTCCTTTCACTAAAGAAACGTAATAATTCCAAACAAGAAAAATTCCTATACCCACACAAGAACCAAGTAAAAACCACAAGGCAATATCAGGTAAAATCACATTTGCACCAGGTTGAATCAAATCAGAAGGCATACGTTCCATAAGTGCACTACTTGCCGAAGCATCAGAAGCAACTTTCATACTCGTATCAGATAGAACCGAAGTACCCACGCCACTTATTTTTATTAAAACAGCAAAGAGTCCTGAACCAAGCAATGCAGGAAGCACACCTTTGAGTAAAGGACGAGGAGAAATAATAAATTGTGTATGTGCCAATTCATATTTCACTACCTTCTTACCTTTTACACTCCACCAAGAAGAAGCAGGCACCACCAATCCAGCATCTACTAATTTCTTAATCGTATAATCAACGGTACTAAAGGGAAGAGACAAAGCCGAAACAAGTTCACCACTAGATGCAGGCCCAGCACTTAAACGATCAAGTAACACACGAGCAGTTTTGTTACGTAATGCTTCTGTAATCAACGATAAACGTGGATCATGTACATCGAGTTGAATAGATGTTCGCTTCATAATATAAATACAAATAAGAACTATATAAAGCTCCCGAAGATTCCCATTCTAACGGGAATGTTCTTACTGCAATACTACAATCAGCTTTGTAAAAATCGAGGAAGATAAACACACTTGAACCAATTCAAGATACGTGAAATATCGGTCAAACGATCATCAAAACATCCTCGCGTTACAAACAGAGATCCTCGAGATTTATCACGACTTGTTTTAGAGTTCTTTCCAAGAATAACTCCTGCTTCTTCCAATTCTTCATCAGTACCTGGCACATCATCACGTACAGCAGAAGCAGTTCCTGAAGTTCTTCCAATCAATGCTTGCACAGCAGCTTGATTCTTTTGTTTCTTCAAACTATCAAGGCTATCTGATTGAGAAGCATCAAGTCGTACATTTTCAGGATTAGATGGAATAATTTTTTTACCAACAACACAAACAAGTTTTTTACTATCAAATTCCCCCTTACGCTTAGTACACATTTCCTCAGCAAGACTCTTACAATCAGCAGGACACAACGCACGAGTTTCTCCTGCTTTAGTATCACAGATCTTATCTCCACATGCACTAGGAAGCGTAGTATTAGTAACAATTCCAATAGTACATCCCAAAGGATTAGTACAAGTAATCGGAGGTACAAGGATATCTCCCGAACAAGGACAACTACCTGCACAAGCAACAGAAGTAGTCGCTTGACCTGCAAAACAAGGATTCATATAAGAAAGTCCGTTTGCCCCACACACAGGAGACGCAGGTTGGCTTGCACAAGAAGGAACACAAGGGCCATAATAAGCAACAGCTACTTGCGCTTGTGCAGCTTTACAGGGGCTAGAATACGAAATACCATCCTCTCCACATACTAATGGACCAGCAGATATTGAACCAAATAGTGTAGGGCAAGTGGTTGAAATCGTAGAACACACTCCTTGATATGCAATCGTTATTCCTACTTGAGTAGCTAAACAAGCTTTATCATACGTTACTTCATTTGTACCACACACAGGAGCAGAAGGTTCGCTTGCGCACGCATATTCAGATCCCCCAGTACATTCATAGAATTCAAGAGACTGCATAACAACCAAAGTATTCTGAGGATTACCTGGCGTTTGTACTTCCAACTTCGTAAACGTAATACGATAATAGCGTGCAGAAACAGGGGAAGCAAGCATCCGTTTATTCACAGTGCGTGCATCACTCAAAGAAGCACTATCTCGTATCGCCCAAGTAACACCGTCATCAGAAGACTCCAGAACAAACTGAGCAACTAATGGATTCCCTCCAAGAAGTTTAAATTGATACGCACCAATAGTACGAGGAGCAATAAATGAATACTGAATCCATTTTGGTGCACTAGCTGAAACAACCTGCGATTGCCAGAAGTTTGTCCCACCTGAGAAAGCACCCCAGGCCTGTCCTTGCGGACCACCAACCGTTGGATAATTCAATGCTTCACTATTACTTGATACGGTACCAACTGAAGAAGTATAACTTGACATCGTAGGAACAATAGTACCACTCAACGATGTACACCCTGCCTGATTTGTATTCCCCGCACCATCGCTCACACACGTACAGCTACCTTCAAAGCAAGTATGAGTAAATCCAGGCAAACAAAGTATACCCACTGGAGGAGTCGTACATGCACCAGTAGAAACAATACTCACTCCAAGTGTTTCTGCTTCACATGAATTACCATACGTTACTCCATCATCCCCACATACTGGTTTATACACTGCAGAACAAGTAACTGGTTCAGGAATTTTAACACAATGCAACTTTCCACAACCACTCAAACAGCCATTCGCGTCATAAGAATTATCTTCAAGTGTACACTTTCCCCCAATTGGAATAAACACTTGAGGACAGGTAACTACATCGGCACAAAGGACAACATCATCTGATACTATATTTCCACAAGTAATTGGACATCCCTTTTCATTGAGAACAGGGGCACCATAATGATATCCTTTAGGAGCACGAGGACAAGTCAAAGGCCCACATGCATCTCTGCCATTACCTTCACAAGATAACGTACCGCAATCAATTTGACAACCAAAGTGATCAATACCTGGATTGGAATAAGAACAATCCGCAGGGGCAATACAAATCGGAGCAACAGGACATACAAACGACTCTTCTCTGAATGCTGCACATTCTCCATCAGAACACGAAGTACAAGGTACAAAATCTCCTCCACGTTCAGGTGAAACACCAGGAGCAACACAATATAACTTGCTCACATAACACTTCTCTCCTTCACATGAATCAACCTTTTGCCCAAATTCACCAAAGGGATGTTCACTAATATAACATTCTTCATATAAGTT
Organism: Candidatus Pacearchaeota archaeon; assembly: GCA_016866955.1. Lineage (GTDB taxonomy): Archaea > Nanobdellota > Nanobdellia > Pacearchaeales > GW2011-AR1 > SICV01. The sequence goes on from VGKT01000002.1 coordinate 41,484, forward strand.
TTCAGAAACAAAAGATCCTTTACTATCGGTAAAACGTAACGCATGACGAGAATCTCTTCCAAAAGGATAATAGGCAAATTGTTTTGCACGTTCACGTCCCTGACAAATACCAATAAAATTACGACTATATTTGCACTCCCAATAGAAAGCAACTCCCCCTCCTAAAGTATCAGCCCAACAAGCATTTCTATAATCTTTGCCATCTGCACCACACACAGGAGTATAATCGCTCGTACAATGATTTCCACCATCTCCTCCACCTTCTCCTCCACCTTTTCCTCCACCTTCTCCTCCACCTTTTCCTCCACCAACAATAGTAATGATAGGAGTACACAAAACAGAATCAATAGGTGCATGCGTTAAAGAATCAACACACACTCTTCCAACCCAAATAGGATCTCCACGAACAGTTTTTTCTCCACATAAATCAACATACCAATTATCAGGTTCGCTCGTCACATCATTACATCCGGCAGGACCGGGAAGAATATACGAAAATGATGCTTGAGAGGTTCCCAAAGGATATACGCCTGAATAAAGTACCATCTCTCCGCTCATACCGTAAGCTCCAAAGAAGCTAGGCAACGGTCCAACTTTGCCATCTGTTCCTCCACCCGTCCCCTTATGAACAAGTCCTCCACGAGAATCAACCAAGTACCATGCTCCATCACCCACGTCTAATTGAAAATAAACCGCAGCTAGATCTTTCTTAGTATCACAAGAGAGTCCAGTCTTTTGAATGCCCCATACTGCAGCAGGAGGTTGCACCTTACAGTCTTGTGGACAACTACCCACCGATACCGTTTGAGTACATACCTCTGGCACTTTAGGGACATTGGGAGTAGTCGTAGGAGTAGTTGGTGGAGCAATCACCGTACAACGTTCAGCATAAAGTGCCTTATATTCAACACTTTTTAAGAAGCCCTCTACAACTTGTGCACGAGTAGAAATTCCCTGTGTAAGTAAACCAGTCCAGTATGCTTTTCCTTGAGGATCTGAAGATCGTAAGAACAAACGTTCATACAATGTTTCAACAAACGCATCAGTACTCAACGTAACCAACCCATTAGCAAACGTTGTTGCATCAGGAGTACTACAACTAAAGGTACCTGAAGTAGAAGTTGCCTTGATAACTGGTAAGGCAAGACAGAAATGCACGTAGTGTGTTCCTCCCGAAAAGTAAGAAGGAGAATAGGGCACAACGCTACCCGAAGGATACATCGTACCCACCAAAGGAGCAACACTTGCTGCAGTTGTTTGACTCAATTTCCATTGTCCTCCAACATTTTCATACGTAAAGACAAGATTTCCACCCAAATGAGTCACAAATGAAGTCGTACTCATACCATCTCCACTCGAAGGTTGATAAACCGGACCACCATTCGAACACACACTCGAACCAATCGGAACAAAATCAACTACAATTTTACTTCCAGAACCAGTTCCACTCACTGGAATAGTAATAACCTGTGAAGAGCCATCTGCAAAATAAAGTGTCAAAGTTCCTCCACTCCAAGGTTGCACTTTTGCAGCAAATACATCTAATTGATAAGTTCCAGCAGGATAGATTCCCAAAGACTGACCATATTCATAATTCAATTGCTGACCATTTCCAATAAATACAAGAGGGTATGCATTGGTAGAAGAAGTCGACCAATATTCTCCTTGAAATGCATGTTGTAGATAGGCTGAAGTAATAGTCTTTGCAACAGGAAGAGACAATTGCACTATGAAATGATGATCAACTCCCCCGTACGCTGAAAAGGTTCCCCACGGACCAACGCGATCTTGATCAGCACCAAGATAAGTAGCAGTAATTTTTTGCTCTTGTTGTGTAGAAACAGGAACAACACCGCCAGGAAGACGAACACAGAACGTTGTTTGCTCACCTGATTGAGCAGTATACCTTCCTCGTACAATTTGTCCTGAAGCATATTTAATCGAATTAAATGAGCCATGAGGAGGCAATGAAATAGACTGACCATCTAACGTTAATGAACCATACGCTGGTCCTCCTTGCGAACCGATCTGCCAAACAGAAGGAGCAGTAAGAGAGAAACCAAGAGGAATCGTACCAATAGAAGATTTACTCACAAATCCTGAAACAGGAACTTGCCAAGATGAACGAGAATATCCTTGGAAAGTACCTGCTTGATATCCTGCACTTGTTTCATCATACAAAACAGGGCAACCTGCAATACCCGTACCTTGTGTCGTAGGCGTTTGAGTAAGTGGAGTAACAAAAGAGGTAGAACTTCCTGGCAATTGCAAACACGTTAGTCCCGCAATTCCATTGATACGTACCTGTGTTCCTGGAGGATACGAGCCGCGCCCATCAGGGAAGGATACAACTCCTCCTGGATAACCACCGACGAAATAGGTCCCATCTCCTTGAATATTGAAAAAGGAATAATAAGCTCCTGTTTGATAGACTACCGTCGTAGCATCATAACCTGCAGGGCGAGGATTCAAAGGTTGCGCACAACTTGTGGTTGTGGTTGTTGGAGTTGTAGTTGCAGGAGTAGCAGAAGAAGATGAAGAAGAACTTCCAATATACGTACCAGAACGACATTGAGCAGAAACAGTAACAGGAGAACAGATATAAGCCGTTGCACTACCAGTAGAAGTTCGACAGGCACATCCTTGATAACCATCAGTTTTTTGCCAAGTAACTAATCGATTACTATCAGTTGATTCAAAAAATACCCCAATACCTGATAAGGTACATTGTCGTTCATTATTCGCAATCGCATACGTACCTCCACGCTGTGCACACATTGCTTGATTCTGAATATCAGTCATATCAAAAACATACCAAGGATAATAACAAGTATTTCCTCGCTTTTCACCCTGAAGACCTAGATACGAACAAGCAGAAGAAGCAGCCAAAGCTTCAAATCGAGGTTCATCGAAATAAGAATGACCAATTGTTTGGAGAGAGGTAGAAGAAACAGTGCACGCATTTCCTGTTGCTTCTCCTGTTTCACAAATGTTATTTCCACAAACTGCTTTATCTAATTGAGTAATACACGTATCTTTCTGAGGAATTACAAATGGACCAACAGAAGCTCGCTGAACACCATCACCAAATAATTTCAAAGTAACTTCTTCTCCAAATTTATAGATGAAATACGAATCAATTGTTTCCTGAGCTTTCATATTTCCTGTTGTTCCTTGTTGAATTAATTGATCCCATCCTCCACGAGAGTTGTAAAGCATGTATGAAGAAGCAAGAACCTTATTAACGCCAAAACTAAAGTCTTGACGTACCCCACTCCCATCAGGTAAACATTCTTGTTTTCCTAATTGAATTGTCCATTCATCAATTTTCGGAGAAAGTAATGGAACAAATCCTGGGGCACTAGTTAATTGAGTAACAATTGGAGAAGAGAAACTGAGAGGAATAAGATCCGATGAAGGAGTAACGGTTTCACAAGGTTTCGCAACAATCTTCCCATTCGGACATTGATACGTTTCTCCACCGGTTGTACACGTATCAAAATTAATATCCAAGTTACAGGTTGGATCCCATCCAAAAGCTCCACACGTATCAGGGTCAGGACCAGTTGTTTCTCCATCAGTTCCTGAACAAGGTCCAGACGTACAGGAAGGACTATCACACGGAACTTGTTGAGCAGGAGCTAAACAAGCATACGGCCCAGTACAAAGAGGAATACTATAACAGGTTTCAGCAGGGAGAGTAATAATAGCCTGGCTCCCAATAACTTCAGAAGAAATAATCGTAACCGCTACCCCTCCCACGTCTATCGATGGACCTGGTTGCCCGGAGGGACGATTAGGATCCCCAACAACCTCATCATGAGGAAAAAGTTTTTCAATAGGCTCAATCTTAACTCCCTCAGGAACAGGACCACAAGAAGGATCCCATCTTTCAGTAGATTTAATTTTTGGAAGAGGATAATTCTCTGCTCCAGACCACACCCGGCTAGGAGCAGGTGTTTCACAGGCACCATATCGACTGGCAGTCAATTGTAGATTTGGGTTTTGGCAAGCAGCAACACGAAGAGTACACGAGTTTGAATAGGTTTTACCATCAGAGCCACAAACTGGAGTATAGTCCGCAAGGCACCAGGTAGGGCATACAGTTGGGTTAGGAGTAGGAGTAGGAGTAGGAGCAGATTCAGTACTACATTCTTTTGTCACACGCACCCCTTCAGCAGAACAGAACGAATCCCCTTCTTGTGCAAGTAATTCTTCACAACTTGGACGAGGACATAACATCTTACAATCTCCTGCTGCCACATCACCTGCAATCGTACATCCTTGCGCTTCCGCTTGATCAGAAAGTTCTGGACAGGTTCTCTTCGCAATCGTTTCATACACACTTTCAGGAGCAGGTTCCCAATTACTTGTATCCTTAACATAATACACGGGGAGAATTTTAAAATCACCGTCAACAGTACCATCTCCATTCAAATCACCTTCTATTCGTTGCCCATCAGGTACGCTTTCCCCTCCTTTTTCGCTCTCAACATCCGTACCAGTACAACCCTGACAAGTAACAAGCACTGGTTCACCTGGACCAGTTTTTTTAACCAAACCAATAACAGATAAACCTTCAGGAAGAGTATGCCCTTCTCCTTCTTCTTGAGGATACTTATATACATCTGCAAAATAATACTTATCATAACCATCTCCACCATCATCTCCACCATCACCATCTCCACCATCATCTCCCCCTTCACTTCCGCCATCTCCCCCATCTCCTCCATCTCCCCCATCTCCTCCATCTCCTCCATCTCCCCCATCTCCTCCATCTCCCCCATCTCCTCCATCTCCCCCATCTCCTCCATCTCCTCCATCTCCTCCATCTCCACCATCATCTCCACCATCTCCTCCATCTCCACCATCATCATCATCATCACCATCTCCCCCACTTCCGCCATCACCATCATCACTCAAATATTCAAACGTTACATGTCCCGTCGGAGAAAGTAAATCTGCAAAAGGAGCAAAAAAAGCAGCAAGGGGAGTTCGAGCAGGTTCAGCAGAAGGAACATCACTAAATCCAAACGCACGCAACACAAATAACGTACCCTGTCGAGTTGCTGCCACATCAGTTGTATACAAAGGAACGGTAAAACAATCCCCAAGATTATCAGAGATACATTTCAAAGTACCTGAGCGAGGAACACTATCGGCAATATACAAAAGCGTTTCAGGTTTAATCAATCCGTAAGTATATCCTGCAACCCAATATTGAATATCTTGTTCTCCAGCAAACGCACCATCTCGATTTCTATCAAAATTAAATGTTTTTAACGAAGCACCCGAAACAAAACTAACCAATAAACAAAGTCCAATTAAAAAGAAAACAAAACGCATTAAGCGCATATGGTTTCACTCCCCAAAGGAATACGAAGATATTCTTTTTCAGTTGACATATTACGTATCACCACTGTTCCCGTAACTGCATCAACGGAGTGTGCACGCACGCGATACGAAAGAACACCATCACGAATAGGCAATAATCCTTCTCCTCGCCAGAAAAACCAAGAATACGTTCGCTCTTTCACCGTCGTAGGTTGGGCAGAAGAATCAATAAACGTCCATCCAAGAGGAAGTTGTTCTTCGAGTAAAAAAGAAGAAGGAGGATTAAAGGCATTCACATTCACTTTAACTTGTACCGTTAGAACATTCCCTTCATCTTCAATAATCGCACGTTGTAAACAAATATGTTCGTCAGAAAAAAATCGAGCGGCACCCATTCCCCCTAAACTCAAAACCACTAAACAAATACCTATCAAAAGTCCGATACTAATCGCACCGAGTCCTCGCTGAGAAGCAATCACCTGCATCATATACTGGGCATGTACGCATTTATAAATACTCCTCGACAAAAAAGTACCCTCTAAAAATAAGATTGTTGAATGACAACAATCTTTATATAGGAAAAAAGAAAATAAAAGATATGAATAAATGGCTTGAAATTCTTCTTGGACTTATCCTTATTATAGTACCAGTAGGACTTGCATTAAGCACCTGGCCACTCTGGTGGACAAATGCACTTATTGTTCTCACAGGTGGACTCTTCTGGGGACTCATTGGTCTTGGCCTCTTATTTCTCCTCCTAGGTATTTCTGATTTGAAAGGATAATATGAACACGGGCCCTCAGAAGCTTTTTATATACCTCACAAATGCAAAATATGCTCTTGATAACTTTACCTCAAATAAAAGAAAAAAGAATAAGAAAAAAATCTTGAAACAAGGGGGTATTCCAATAAAAAAGATACTAAAGCAGCGCTTATGCGTGGATAATATGTTCAGAAAAATTCGAAGGAAAAGTTAACAAAAGTGAGGAGAGCCTATCTGTTGATGTCCTGGAGAACAGGTTGTAGTGCCGCAACTTGTCTGATATGCAGGTGAAGAAACCATACGACAGAAACCCCAACGAAACGTTCGTTTTGCGGAACCTTAACAAGAAACGACTATTTAATTGTTATTTATGTTGGGTTGATAGGATAGACTAATGTTCCGAGCGCTAAACTCTTTTTGCACAAGTAACGCTTGTTAAATATCCGCAACGATCTCCGGTACAAGCAGGGGCTGCAACCCAAGAAGTGCCATCCCATGATACCTTCACGTTTCCTTTACGTCTACATCCGTGCGTCCAGCATTGTGTTGTATGATTTGTAGAATAAGCATGTCCTGCTTCAACACAAAGTCGATCTAAAGATTGTTTAACTTGAGCAGCAGAACGAGCGGGAGAGATAGTAACAGTTTGAACAGTCGCACAAGTAACGCTTGTTAAATATCCGCAACGATCTCCGTCACAAGCAGGGGCTGCAACCCAAGAAGTGCCATCCCATGATACCTTCACGTTTCCTTTACGTCTACATCCGTGCGTCCAGCATTGTGTTGTATGATTTGTAGAATAAGCATGTCCTGCTTCAACACAAAGTCGATCTAAAGATGGTTTAACTTGAGCAGCAGAACGAGCGGGAGAGATAGTAACAGTTTGAACAGCATTCACAGGTTTAGGAATCGCAACAGTAAATGTTTGCACAGGTTTAGGAATCGCAACAGTAAATGTTTGTCCAGAACTCAAGGTCACCACTAACGTTGCCCCTTCAAAGGGCGTATGAGCTGGTTGCATATACAGAACAAAGGGAGTCGTCCCAATACCAAAGGGAATCTCTTGCTTATACGCTTTGTTCACAAGGGTCCTTGATGAATCATTATACACTACAATCGGCCAAGCTCGGGTATTTGTAGTTGACCAATATTCTCCTGCCCAAGCATGAGTAAGATCTAATCCACGAATAACACCACCAGTAGTAGAAGTAAGATTAAAACGAACAGCGAAATCAGTTCCTCCTGCTTGGACAAATTGATTCCATTGTCCTGCACGATCTTCACTCTGATCACGATACGAAGCGGTACCTGAAGCTACCTGTGTGCATGCTCCATTACTACATCCTCCCGGACAAGTAAAGGGAGTAAGCGCCATTCCACCAGAAGCACAATAGTTTTCTTGCACCATATTACCATTGCATGAATCAGTTTGAGGAGTTCCTCCCTGAGTAGTGCTTCCCTGCACAAAGATGTTTTTACCATCAGGAGCATAGGAAGTAACATCGCTATCAGTGCATTCCGAAGTCCCACATTCAGGATTCCAAACTTTTTCTCCAGTAAAACCACTACATGCAATAAAATAGGCTCTTCCATTTTGCAGTCTGAAATCTTCGTTTGTTCCAGAAGGTGAAGGTTGATAAGTTCGATTAGTGCTGAACCATTTTGCATTACCATTTTCAAGTGTAGGCTCTGTAATGGTATTACAACTTATTCCTTTCCGCTGTAACTCTCCCAATACGTTAGACGCCTTGTAATTAAATCTATTACTACATCTTGGCTCAGAAACAAGATTATAACCGGATACAAGACTTATGTTTAAGGTTCCATCAATAAAATAACCAGTAAATGTAACTGGGCCTGTTGTTCTAACAAGAATTCCTTCATTTGTTTTTAAAGCAGGATTAAAATCATTGGACCATTTACCAAAGAGATAAGATGATGATTCATATTTGTTATTCCTTAATAAATAAATACTTGCCCCATTTGAACCAGTAACCCATTTGCTTAAATTGCCATCAGGCATTTGGACAGGAGCACCATAATACCCTGAAGAAAGATTAACAGAAATATAATTGCTTGGAGAGATACAAGCCCCATTTGAACAGCCATTAGGACACTCCAAAGGTTTAGAGTAAAGTAATCCGCCATCGCAATAAAATTCAACCAAGGTATTTTTTGTTTTATTCATTCCGATATTGTCATAGGGTCTTTCTTGTGCACAATAATCAGTTATTGTATATGGCGTACAGGCTGATTGATTTAAACATTTTGTTGCTCCGGTTGTAGTTCCAAGAACCTCATAGTTCTTTCCACCGTCGCTATCCGTACACGTAGCAGGAGGAACAGAAGGCACTGAAGTATTCACTGAAGTATTCACTGAAGTATTCACTGAAGTATTCACTGAAGTATTCACTGAAGTATCAGGACTAAATCGAACATCCGGGGATTTTGCAAACCAACTAAACGGATTCCACCACACCGCACTCACCAACGAAACAGACAAAAGCGCCACTAACAAGAAAATAAAAACAACACGGGCCCCTTTATGCATACGAGAGAGAGAGAGAGAGAGACGCTATATAAACATTTCGCCAAAAACGGCTCAGTAGAAGAGGAGATAAAACGTAAAGAAAACCAGTAGGTTAGAAGACTCTACTCGCAACAAAATGCAATTATAAAAGTACAAAAACATGAGGAAGTGCAAGCGTGGTGTGAAGAACCTGAAGCGCATCAAAAAAAGAGTCCCAAGCTCAAGATAAAGAGATCTGCATATATTCATACCGAGTAAGAAAAAGAAGGAAGGGGAACTATTATTTTCTTATGGGGTAAGAAAATACCTGAATACCTGCTCTCGCACTTCATCAAAACATACATTCAGAACCTCACAAAAAGGTAAGTAAACAATAAACCTATCTTTACTTCTCACTCAACTTAACTGCTGCACGAATATTTTTATTCAATTGTTCCATAGAATCATCTAATTGTTGTTTATTCTTAGTTCCAGTACATACCAACTTCCCGTTACTAAACAATAAGAACGTAGCCGTAGGCTCAACTAATTTATACACCAACCCTGGAAATTGTTCAGGTTCATATTCTGTATTTTCAAGTTGTAATGCAAGTACATTCAAATTCAATTGTAAATCGATGCTTCCAGAAGCAACAATATTCTGCACGGTAATCTTTGGAACAGTGGTGATACGTACTCCAATTTTACCAATTTGTTTCATCACTGCTTTAATGACTTCTTTTACTTGTGCCACCGATTTAGTACCCGTACACACCAGATTTCCAGAACTAAACACTAACACTGCAGATTTTGGTTTCTCGATACGCAACACCAAACCAGGAAATTGCTCAGGATTATATTCAGTATTACTTTGAGAACGTGCAAGTTTAGTCAAAGAAACTTCCTTACCTAAAGAAGCGGTAGCAACAATATTTTGGACCTTCAAATCCGATGTACCCATATCGGTGTTTATATAGTACTTCCTTTATAAAGGTGCCGTTTATAAAGGGATAGAGAAGAAGAAAAAAGGGCCTCTCACTGTAATCCAAAACCACCAGAGGCGTGTTGTTTCTTCACCAACGCCTTAATCTCATCCAAGGTAGCTATATCATGCGGTTTCCGATCAGGACGATAATGTAAAATACGTGGAAAACGTAATCCAAATCCTGAAGTATACCGTGGACTTGGTTGAATATTTTGATACGTAATACTCACCACAAGTTGGGGTTTCACTCGGACCATATTTCCTTCAGTATGCGTAATCAACGGTTTCAAAAGTTTTGTCATTGCTTCATAGGTCATCCCTTCTTCCTCTTTCTCTTTCAATCCACTACTCACCATTCCCAATTCTTTGTAATGTGCCCCTTCTTTACATGCAACCACATAACTCGTCAACCAGCCCCCTCGTTTACCAGTTCCTGTCTCTGCACCCACAATAACCACATCTAAATCAGCTACAAGAGGTTTTAGTTTAACCATGTACCCTACTCGCCTCCCTGGGCGATAAGGAGCATCTAACTTCTTAATCATAATACCCTCTTCACCTAAAGCAAGCGCTTTTTTGTAAAATCGTTCAGCAACAGCCAGGTCATCAGTAACTATCTGTTCAGAAGGATGAATCTCTTTATGAACAGGAATAATCTTCTCAAGTAATTTCCTTCGCTCGACAAAAGGCAATTCAGTCACCCCTTCTCCTTTATAATACAACACATCAAACACATTGACGACCACTGGCAATTGTTTCACTAATTCTTCAATATGATGCTTTCGTCTAATACGTTGGCTAATTGCTTCGAATGGTTTTGTCTTGCCTGTTTTCGGGTCATGCCCCACTACCTCAGCATCTAAAATATAAGTAGTATTTCCCAACGTTTTCTGCATCACTTGTACTACATCAGGAAATTGATGTGTAACTGATTCCAATTTTCGAGTAAACAAACGAATTTCTCCTTTTTCATCACGCATCAGCACCATCCGAAACCCATCATACTTATGTTCCAAAGCAGCAGGTTTCCCACAAATCTCAAATGCTTCAGCTAAATCCGTCACTTTCACCGGCAACATAACTTGCAAAGGTTTATTCGGATGTAACACCATTTTCCGCAACGCAGCTTTCCCTCGCGCAGCAGCATGTAGCACGCCCGCAAAGTCAGTAGTCAAATCATAACTCTCTTGCACCAATGCAATGACTTCACTTTCATCAGGATACCAGGCTTGTGCAATCGCATCAACCAACACCGCCCCTTGGACACCAATACGCAAATCGCCCAATAAAGTCCGTACAATATATTTTGCTTCCAAAGCTGAAGCCTGTCCTAACAATCCTTCAACCACTCCAAGCTTTCGTTCCACACTTCCTTTCCCACTCAATCCCAAAATACTTTCTAATTGGGTAAAAAGATAAGCAGTAGTCAAAGATTTTGAAAACAATCCTTTTTGTGTTCGTTTTTCAACAAGTTTCTCCGTAATCTCTCCCAAATCTCCTTGTGTTGCAAACAAAGCCTCAATCTTTTCAAAGGTCTTTCCAAATGTTTGTGCAAGTCCTTTCATCACTAATTGCTTCGAAATACCAAATTCTCGATTATCATAATCAGCAGTTACTTTTCCATGAAGCAAATACACAAATCGTGCATCTTCTTTTAACAAAAGAGGTAAAAACTTCGCAAGAATATCGCGTTTCTCCAAACGCTTGGTTGTTCCTCCAAGCTTCTCATACACTTCAACTAATTCCTTATACTGCATCACCATACTCTGATTGACAAAGACGAGTATAAAAGCATATCTTTCAAAAGAAAATTCCTACCGACGATAAAAACTACTTACCGTCGATACAAAAAGAAGTGCAAACACTAACGAAAGAATCATCACTCTCTTGTACGTCGTTTCTCCAACAATTACTCATATATAAACATTTATTTTTTCCTCAAAACAACAACTATATAAAAACAAAAAAGAGAAGAATGATATGAAAAAAGAAACAAGATATCAACTCTTCTTACTCACTCTTTTCCTGGCCGTCTGGATCTGGGCAGCAAGTGACCCGGTATATCCACATGATTGGCTCCTTGAAAATTATCTCACTTTCATCACTGTCCCCTTAATACTTATCACTGCACGCTATTTCCGTCTTTCTAATCTTTCATATACGCTCATCACGCTATTTATGATACTCCATACAATTGGTAGTCATTATACGTATGCAGAAGTTCCCTTTGGTTATACCCTCCAAGACTGGTTTGGTTCAAGTAGAAACATGTACGATCGCTTAGTACACTTTTGTTTCGGTTTTCTCATTGCTTACCCCATGCGTGAAATCTTTATGCGTATTGGAAAACAGCGTGGATTCTGGAGTTATTGGATTCCAATTGAACTCACGCTAGCAACATCTTGTATATATGAACTCATTGAATGGGGTGTTGCAGCAATAGTAAATCCTGAAGCAGGACTCGCTTTCCTCGGAAGTCAAGGAGATATTTGGGATGCACAAAAAGATATGGCTCTTGCAGGAGTGGGCGCACTTATCGCCTTAGGTATTGTCTTTTTCATTAACCTCAAATATAATAAAAACGTCTGGTCAGATTTCAAAGCCTCATTACGCATCCCAAAAGATGACAAACCATTGGGAGAAGTTAAACTCAGAGAATTAGTAAAGAGAAATAACTACTAATATTCTAAGCACTCATAATCTTATAAAGAAGGAAAAAATAAAAAGATATGGAAAAAATATCTGCAGGAAATTATGATCTCAACGTATTACTTCATGGAGGGTATGAGTCAGACATTATTTCAATGATTTACGGACCTTCAGGTGCAGGAAAAACTAATTATTGCTTACTCGTTGCAATTTCACAAGCGAAAAAAGGAAACAAAGTAGTGTTTATCGATACTGAAGGGGGATTCAGCATTGAACGCATTACTCAACTTGCAGGGGAAGAAACAGAAAAAATACTTCCCAACATCAGTGTACTTCAACCAACCTCATTTGGAGAACAACAACAGGCATTTCAACAACTCAATAAATATCTCAAACAAGGCATCAGTGTCCTCATTATTGATGGCATGACCATTCTGTATCGCCTTGAAAACGTAGGAGTGTCCGAAGAACAAATGCGAAATACAAATAGACAACTTGCAAAACAAATGCAACAACTTGCAGAAATTGCACGTAAACGACATATTCCAGTCATTATCACCAACCAAGTCTATCGCTGGGAAGAAACAACCAAAATGGTTGGAGGTGATGTCATGCAATATTGGAGTAAATGCCATATAGAACTTACCAAAGAAAATGGCATGAGAAAAGCAGTCATACGGAAACATCGCTCATTACCTGAACGAGAACTTAACTTTGAAATAACGGAAAAAGGAATTAAAAAGAAAGGGCTTTTTTAAGCTCTTAAAATAAAAATAAAAAATAGAAAGAAAAAGAGAATTATCTCTTCTTTTTCTGAGATACGTCACAGCATTCTTTGCACGCAAATTGATGTACAAGCAAGAGAACTGCTGCAATACCTATGATCAAACTACTCGAACCGAGAAGCGCTGGCCAAAATGCAAGGACTGCGATCACAAGATACAACACAGTTTGAACAAGAGAACAATTACATTTCATGTCTTCACCTCAAAAATACTAAGAAAAAGGGCTTAATAAAGGTTACTCAAGAAAAAAAGAGTTACAAGCCTTTAGCCATGGCTTCAGTATCTTTTTGCACAGCAACAACCGCTTGTTTTACTACCTTTTCAACGCCCGCGGCATGGCGAATAGTCATGATAACAGGTTTTGAATAATGCTCTTTTTTCCAAGCAGCGAAATCAACCCCTTGTTCATAAAGGTACGCGCGAAGAGCCTCAGCAACAGTAACATTGTCTAAAGACAGAGTAGCTTCAGATTTAGAAGACAAAGTAAGTGTAATATGCATACAAAGCTGAGACAAAAAGCGATTTATAAAGCTTGCCCTTACTCTTCATCAACCAAGGAAATATCCTTCCCCATCAAATCCTGAGCCGTAGCATCAGCAATCGCTTGTACTGAAGAGGCCGCAACAATGCTTTTGGTCGTAGAAGCATGAGGGGTATGAGGTAAGTAACTTCCCCCTCTTCGTACATTCACCCCATAATATCGTTCTAAAGTACTTAACGCCACATAATCTCGTCCCACCACTCCATTTTCAAGCAATTTAATATCTTCTTTTTTCACACCCGTTGCATCACTCACTTGTTTTCGAGTCATATTACGCACTTTACGTTGCTTCTGCAATTCCCAATGAAAATGATCTGCTAATCCTGCCCGTAATTCATCATCACGCAAAGGCTTGCGATACTCCTCAAATTTCAATAATCCCCGTTTAGTATGACTTGGGGCTCCTGGAACAGCACGAGATAAAGGAGTCATCGTTCCTTCAGTCACCACATCAGGCACTTTCTTCACAATTAACAACCCTTCACGCCGTGCATAGGATTCAGGGACTTTGACAATCTTACCATCTGCAATTGCCTCTACATAGGATACTAAAGCCATACTACAATAAGGAGAAATCTACTTTAAAGGGATTATGGTGTTAGGAATGTATATCTTTAGTGCTATGAAAAACAATATATAACAATAGAACTAATCCGATTAAACTTAGTATCCGACCAATATAATTAAAGATATTATATGACTGATAAAATTCTATGCCTTTAGAATAATAATCTGGAGTAGCGGACATCATTCCAGGACCTATTATTTCAATAGGAATCTCTTTTTTAGATATAATATCTCTAGCTTTCCAAGAAGAATGATAAAATTCTTTAAATATTACTTTTCCTTTTTCAGAACCATTTAGATAAACAATAACCAAATCTGGATTTTCTCTCTCAAACAAATAATTTAACTCTGCAATGTTATTTGAATAAGAAATTATAGATTTTTTATTTAAATATTCATAAATATTCTTTGTAGAATCAAAAAAATCAATTGAGTTGACCTTCTTAAATAATAAATTAGCACTTTCGAATTTCTTATCTGCTAAACTATCATTATTTACTTCTATATGACTTACACCAAACCAATCAAGATAATATAATGTTGAATTTAAATCCGAAGAACCCCATATCGAATCAATAAAATAAAAAGTATAATTTTGAAAAACTATTCCTTGATCATAATATCCTGAAATTTGACTCTGTCCAGGATAAAAGAAATTCATCGCTTTTGCACTATAACCTACTGCTGCAAATCTATAATTATTAAAATTATTATTCATGGATAAATTATTATTTTCAAAATTATCCCAGAATACTCCAAAATTACTATCCCAATATTCATGACTATAATTATTGTTATTATCTCTTATAGCCTGATAACTCCAAATTAGCCCTAATATCAATATTAATATAACAATTATTTTTAGATATTTTATATGATTAAATTTATTTAACATAATACCTAAAGAAATACAAATAATAACTGCTAAAAGAAAAATAAATCTTGCAGATTCTATTCCAGCAGGATAAAACTTTCCAAGACCTCCCGATAATAAAAATAAAGAGATAATTCCAGCAGCAATTAAAAAGTTTAATATTTTATCTTTTCTTAAAAGTTTAAATCTATAAGCATAAACAAAAATAATACATAAGAATAAAGAAAATAATACCCCTATAGAACCGCCGTAATGACCCCATCTGAAAGTCTCATTGACTCCTAAAAAAGATATAAAACTAGGAATATAATTCATCTCTTTTGCTATATAACTTGAAGATTTTAATAAGAAAGGAATTAGCCAACATGAAGAAATAAGAATACCTGGAATTACAAACTTTATTATATATATAAGTTTATTATAAATATTTGAATTAACAAATAAGATTCTAAGAGATAAAATAAAAATAACACATAGGCCTGTGAATATATGACTTAATATAGAAATTGCAATAATAGGTGCAAGCAATAAAGAATATTTAGGTTTTGAAAAAGAATATTCTAATAATAACATAGAAATAGGAATAGTCCATAGAGAAAACATAAATGGATAATTTCCAACGGCTATAAAATAATAAGAATTTGCCAATACAGTTAAAAAAAAGAGTGAAGAAATAAGAGAATTAAGTATATTTTTAATATAATAATTTAACAAAAAGAAAATACCCGATGTAGTTATAACTATACTTAAAAAACACAAAATAACACTACCAAAAAATAGATCATTAAACATATTTAATAAATAATAAAATAAAGGAGGATAATATTGTAATAATGGGCCTCCAGAATACCATGCATAATTCCAACTAGCTCCTGGAAAAGACTGCATATATTTAACTTTACTCAAGTGTCCTAATGAATCTAGTCCGATAGGATGATTTGTGTTCAAAACAGGATAAAATAATATAAAACTTACTAAGATTATTATTAAAGCAGAATAAAAATTGTTTAATTTGAAAAAGTCCATATCTTATTACCTATAAAATTTAATATGAATGAAAACCCAATAGCTATAATCTGTGAAATTAGGTAATAAACTCC
Source organism: Candidatus Pacearchaeota archaeon (assembly GCA_016866955.1). Taxonomy (GTDB): domain Archaea; phylum Nanobdellota; class Nanobdellia; order Pacearchaeales; family GW2011-AR1; genus SICV01. The sequence continues at coordinate 57,591 of VGKT01000002.1, forward strand.
TAAAAGTTCGGTAAATGAATATAATACTGCTAAATTAATAATAAGAGCACAAATACTCACAATCAAAAATTTATAATATTTCGATAAAATCTTATATTTAATGCTTTCATTGAAAGTTAATACCTTATTTAAAATAAAATTACTTGAAGCCGCTAAAAAGAAAGAAAGAATAGCTGAAAATATATAATAAACTCCTAAAAGTTCAGTAAATGAATATAATACTGCTAAATTAATAAATGTGCCAATTAATCCGACTAAAGAAAATTTAATGAATTTACCGGATAGATTTCTATGAGAAAAAATATAACTTGATAGGTTTCTAAGATAATAAATAATCTCTTTTATTCCTGCCTTACTCTTTCCATGAACGCGATTAGTGAAAATTATAGGTACTTCTTTAATTTTAGAATACTTGGCTTTAACAATAATCTCCAATAAAATCTTAAATCCCTTTGGATTAATTTTTATCCCATTTAAACATTCTTTTTTTATCATAAAAAATCCAGACATTGGATCTTTAATGTTAGTAAATACTCTGGCCAAAAAAGTTGCTCCCTTAGAAAGAATTTTTCTATAATTTCCCCAACCAACTATATTTCCTCCTTTGACATACCTACTACCTATAACAATATCAACATCTTCATCTTTTATTAAAGAGTACATTTTATTTATGCTATCAGAAGGATGACTCAAATCCGCATCCATAACTGCAAGCACTTTGCTTTTTGATATTTTAAAACCTGCTAATACTGCTGAAGAAAGCCCCAATTTTCCAGTTCTATGTATAACTCTAACTTTCTTATCTTTCTTTGATATATAATCTAATAAATCGCCAGTACCATCAGGAGAGTTATCATCAACTATAATGATTTCCCCATTTATTCTATTTTTATTGAACTTTTTTTTTAAATTATTTATTAGAATAACAATATTCTCTTTCTCATTATATGTGGGAATTACGACTGATAAATCCATAAGAAAGATAATAAAAAAAATAGCTTTTAATACTTAACTATTCAATTCATTATTTAATACAAGATATTGTTCAGAATTTTTTAGCTCATCAATTCCTTTCAAAACTGCTTTTTCATTGATTATTACTGAAGGATAATCTGTAATATTGTAAAATTCCATTAACAAATCTAATGACTTTATATCTAAATCTGCAGCAATAGGAATTAAAACAATATCATCAGGATATTTATTATCTAAGTCCACTAAATAATTACTTATTCCGCCTTGAATACCTTTAGTTACAATTGAAGGATTTCTATATTTATACAAATAAACTATTGTATTAATTTTTAGCCCACAATTTTTCTTCTGATTGATATAATTTTCCCAAAGTAGAATTCTCAATAAATCATACCTTTTATGAAGATTTATTAAATCAGGAGTTATCTTATTAGAATTATCATATTTTTCCAATTTAACTGCAGTCTTATAAACTTCTTCATTTAAATCATAAACAACCTTAGACTTCTCCTTGCAACTTAAATTATGGTTGTTTAATATATCAAAAGAATATCCAATATCAGATACCGATATTTCATAGTCATAATACAAGTCAGAAATAGCACTAACCCTATTATTTTCATAATATGTTCCAAACAAAAGACCTACTCCAAGTAAAAATACTGCAATCAATATTGCTTCTAAAAATACTAGCTTATTGAATAAAGTTACCATTTTTGATCCTTTACAACATACCTATAGATAGATACGACCCATACAATAGGATATATCATAAGATAAATAAGGGTATAAAAAACTATCCTTGAAAATACTTTAAAAGATAACTTTTTCATATAGCCTGTTTTTATCAGAATAAATCTATAATATATCATTGAAGAGATAAACAATAAAATCAAATAAAATATAATTACTGAAGGATAATAATTGAAGAGATTGAAATGAAATAAACTAGCACCTAAAGATGAAGAATAAATTAAAGTTAAAATTGATGAAAATAATTGTTTCATTAATAAGTATAATGAAAAAAAGAATCCAAATAAGCTTAAGAAAATACTAAGAGAGACAAAAGGCAAAACAAACACTCCAAACATTCCTTTTTTGAAGAATATTGAACGATATTTGAAGAGTGCTTGCAAACCTCCTAATCCCCATCTAGTTCTCTGTCTAAACCATTGTTTGAAAGTAGTAGGAACGATAGTAGATACTCTAGCATCCAAGCACATACCGGTTTTATAATTATGACTCAATAAATTCCAAGTTATATCTATATCTTCAGTTATACTAGTTGGATCAAATCCACCCACTTTTTTAACATAAGTTTTTCTATAAACACTTAAAGGCCCATTAGTTACATAAACAGAATCTATAAAATCTAATAATTTTCTTGTCCAGCCCATTAGTAAGTACTCAACTGCTTGAATCTTTGATAAATAATTATTATCAGAATTTCTAGCGCTTACAAAAGAAGTAACTGCAGACATTCTAAAATCTTCAAAATATCCCACTATTTTTTTCAATGAATCTTTTGAAGGAAAACTATCTGAATCTACCACTGCAATTAATTCTCCATTTGCTAATTTTATTCCCTTGTTTAAAGAATCAGCTTTTCCTGAGTTTGGTTTATCTAATAATATAACCTTCTTATATTTAGAAACATATTTTTGAATAACTTTCTTTGTCCCATCTTTACTGCCATCATTAATTACTATAATTTGTATTTTATCTTTAGGATAATCTAAATCCAATAAATGATCAATTGTATTTGCAATACTATCTTCTTCGTTATATGCAGGAACTAAAAAACTAACAGAAGGATAATTTTTAACTGGAGGAGAATAAAATAATAATTTTCTATTCTTGATAAACAATATGACAAAAAAAGCAAACATTATGATTGCAATAAACATTAAACCAAAATAAATCCTTATTATTAACTCCATATTTATTACTTAACTCCTTCTGAAATATTTTCTTTATTTTCCTCTATTACCTCTTCTTGATCGTCATCTCTGCCTTCTCCTTCATTGACTTCTTTTCCGGAGTCTGCATGGAAATATTCATGAAATTGCGCACTCAAACTTAATTCATTCGTATGCCCCATTTTCTTTTTTACTAATAAACCCATAGCAACAAATCGCTTAATATGATCATAGGCCTTATTTCCCCTGATTTTAACAAGAACCGATTGTTTCATCGGTTGTTTATAGGCAATAATAGCCAAGGTTTCTTGTTCAGCTTTACTAAATTCACTGTTTCCGGTAGCTAAAGTATTAACCAAAGTCGCATATTCTGGAGCAACATCCATTTTCCATAAATCCCCCTGTCGCACTACACGAATACCTGAACTAGCATACGCATCAGTTAAATCATTCAAAATTTTCTTTAACAGCAAAGGATTCACATCAGTTAAAGCAACCAATTCAGTAATGGTCATATATTTACCCGCAATAAACAAAGCAGCTTCGACTTTACGCTCTGCTTCATGTGCATGGGCATCATCAACTTCTTCTACACTCATACGAGAAAGGTCCATAAAAAAGAGAAGGGAAACCGCTTTTAAAACTATACGCCTGAGTCAATCAATAAAGTCTCAATAATTCCTGCAATCAAAAGAAGAGGCAAGATGACGCATACAAAAGTAATCAAAGAAGTGCGTAACATTAAACTAAAGGTCTCTTTCCTACGAACGCCACTTAAAGAAAGCAATACTGAGATACTTTCTACTCCTAATCGCAGACCCAAAGCCAAAGCTATAAACAAAGCAGGTAATTCAAAAACACCATGAGGTAATAAACGCCACATTGCTCCGAATCCTTCTTTCGCACTAACCAAAGCTGCAACATATCCCAGAATACTTCCATTCAAAAATACAATACCTAACGGTAACAAACCAAAAAGAATACCCCCGATCATCCCAATGAAAGCAGCTTGAAAATTATTAAGAAAAATAAAATAAAACAAATCAAAGCCCTCTAACGTGCTCGCTTGAGTAAATAATTTTTCTAAATAAGGATCAAATCCAGTAAAGAGAGAAGGAACAAAAAAAGCAATCAAAGCAGAACAGAAGAAAAGAGCAATAACAATACCTACGTAAAGTTGTAATGAAAGAAGAGACGAACGAAGAGAAATCATTTGAAAAACTTCCTTAACAACGCAATTTTATTAGGGTAGTATAATCGCAAAATAAACCCATAAAGTAACCCTACCACAAGTCCCCCAAAATGTGCCGTATTCCCAATTGGTAAGGGAAAAAAGAAGCTAATGATTACCAGTGGAACGATTGCCACAACTGGGGCCCATGCCAAAGGTAATGCAAGAGGAAGGGCATATCTCTGCCAACGTGCATTAAACGTAAACATACTTACCAACATGCCAAGAAGAAGTATATTCAAAAGAAATTGCACAAAAGGAACAGGATATAATTCATCAACCAAAACCTGTGCAATAAAAACTAATAATGGCCCCGCAACCAAATAAATCTTATGTCGTGGAATAAGCACCGCCATAACACCCAACAAACCAAATAACGCCCCTGATGCTCCTGCCGCATACGTATCAAGTCCTCCAAAAATCCAATCACCACGAGGAAGAGAAGAACCAATACCCGCACCAATAGCAAAAAAGGCAACGGCAACAACACCAGAAATAAAGTATAAGCTCAGAAAACGTCGTTTACCAATAATTCGTTCACAAAAAGCTCCTAAAAAGAACAACGTAAACATATTAACAAATAAATGAAAGAAACTTTGATGCATAAACATACTAGTAATAATCGTCCAAAGATGTTCTCCCCCCAATAATGCTCGAGGTTGTGCTTCGATCATTCCAATATCCAAAATACCTAATCGAATGAGAAAAGAAAAAAGAAAAAAGAAAAAGACGTTTGCACAAATTAACCAAAACGTAGCTCCAATATGCTTAAACAAAGAAAAAGGAAATTGAGACATTAGCGTTTCTTTTTAGATTTAGATGAACCAAATAATTTTTTGACATTACCTTTCATACGTTTCAATAATCCCTTTTCCTTCAAACGTTCTTTTGCTCGTATAGCACGTTTCACTGCACGTTCTTTAGCCTTCTTACGCACGTCTGCTTTAATTTTACGTTGGCGTACTTTCTCATCAGCAACTTGTACAGTATCCAAATGTGCACTCACTTTATTCAATGTTGCTTGTACCTTAGCCAATTCTTTTTCAAGTTCAGCAATCACCGGAGTAGTGTCACGTAATGTCAATACTTCACCACATTCAGCACATACATAATCTTGCAATAGTGCTTGATCTTCAGTTAAATGCACTGCACAATGAGCACAAGTATAGAATCGACCAGTCTTTTGTGAATGTATTTGTTCTTGTAACGAAGTTTGTTGTGTTATCAATGAAGTTTGATAGGATGCAATACTCTTAGAAAGACTGAGGGTCCAGAAATAAGTATACCATCCTCCCTTTTTTGCATCTTTTTTACGAATAAAACTAACCAATCCTGCATCGGCAAGACGATACAAGATATTACGTGTTTGATTAATAGTTAGTTTCAATTTCTTTGCAATAAGAAATTCATTTACATTTTTCTTTTCATAAAGAGAATCAACTACTCCGAGAGCTGGAGGACCAACCAATGCAGAAAGAATCGTTTTAAGAAGGGGACGTAAATCGGTCATCGAGGAGCGTGTAAAAGTCTGTTAAAAAAGCTTTCGTGAAATTGTAACCATTCTATAATGAATATAAACCTATATAAATGAATTTAGAAAATTGACATAATGTTCTGGAATAAAAAAGAAGAAGAAAAGAAAGCCCTTCCAGATTTACCTCAAACTCCTAGTTTTAGCGTTCCGAATGATATCCCAACACGCGCACTCCCTCAATTCCCCGAACATCCCCAACTCCAACCTACTTCTTCTTTCCACGATGATCTTGAAACAGTACAAATCCATCCCTCCACACAACCGCGCACCACAGAATTTGGAGGTTCTTCATTTCAAGCACCTACCCTCACTCAACAAGCAACACCAGAATATAAACCAAGTGCAATAAAAACAAAACAAGAAGAAGTCTTCGTAAAATTAGATAAGTTTCAATCAGCACGTAAAGCGTTATCGAGTGCGCAACATCAAATAGAAGACATTGCAGGAACACTCAAACGCATACGCGAAACAAAATTGCGCGAAGAACAAGAACTTGCGTCCTGGGAAAAAGAAGTGACAACTGCAAAAACAAAGATAGATGAAATAAACGCCATGTTATTTGAGAAACTCTAATGACTGCTGAATATATACGTTTTGCTCAGCAGGAGGCAGTACAAGGACAAAAGAATTTACTTGAATCACAAGTACATCTGCTTCAAGGATTAAAAAAATTCAAAGCTTATCGTCTCCTTCGTGCAGAAGAACTTCGTCTCAAAATTCAATTAAAACAACAATATGATGCACTTATTGAACAGCTTGACATTCTAAATCGTATTCTCCCTCAAACTGAATTCAAACCAACTCCTCAACCAAAACAAATAACAAAACAAGAACGAGAAGTATCTCCAACAATACAAGAACACTCTCTCGAAGATGAACTTGCAGCAATTCAACGTAAACTACAATCGCTCAAATAAGTAAGCTAACAAAAACTTCTTATACCACTTCCGCTCAAAAGCAGTATGATAGCCACTCGTCAAGACCTCATTAAGAAATACTTAGACTATTTCAAAATTAAAAAGCACCATCACCTTCCTTCAGCCTCTCTTATTCCCGAAAACGATCCAACCGTTCTTTTTACCACGGCAGGTATGCACCCTCTTGTCCCTTATTTGCTCGGTCAAAAACACCCTTTGGGAAAACGATTGGTAAGTGTCCAAAAATGCATTCGTACAGGAGATATTGATGAAGTAGGGGATACTACGCACCACACCTTCTTTGAAATGTTAGGAAATTGGTCATTAGGAGATTATTTTAAAAAAGAAGCAATTGAATTCAGCTTTGAGTTCTTAACACACGTTCTTGCAATTCCAAAAGAAAAAATCGCAATTTCTTGTTTTATTGGTGACCAAGATGCCCCACGAGATAAAGAATCAGAACAATATTGGAAAGAGAAAGGAATCCCTTCAGAACGTATTGCCTTTCTCCCAAAAAAGAACAATTGGTGGGGTCCTGCTGGAGAAACAGGCCCTTGTGGACCAGATACTGAAATGTTTTACTGGAAACCTGCAAGCCCTGCCCCCAAGACTTTCAATCCGCATGATGAAAACTGGGTAGAAATCTGGAATGATGTATTCATGCAATATGAAAAAACAAAGATAAAGGCGATATTAGCAGATGCAGTTAACGCCCTTATAGATAAAGAAAAAGGGCTTAATAAAGAGCTGGCAGAAATAATATTAAATACAAACAAAAGAATAATAGTAGTTACAAATGCAAACCCTCAAGAGATTAAATCAAAACTGCAAAATTATAATTTCGAAGTCTTTAGTCTGTTAAAAGAGCCCGATAAATCAAATCCAAAGTACTTCAAAGAGCTTTTAGAAAAATATAATCTATCTCCACATGAAGTTATCTATTTTGATCATAAAGAAGAAAATGTCAAATCAGCAAGCCAAAATAATATTAATTCAATGCTGTATAAAAGCAATGCTCAAGTTAAAGAATTTATTGATAATACTTCGGGAAATTATATTTCCTTAAAACAACAAAATGTAGATACCGGAATGGGAGTAGAACGTACCCTTGCCGTTCTCCAAGGATATGAAGACAATTACCTCACAAGCATATTCCAACCACTTATCAAAGAAATAGAAAAGCTCAGCACTAAAACATATGGAAAAAACAAAGAAGAAACCAGAGGAATGCGAATCATAGCCGACCATATTCGTGCGGCAACATTCATCATAGGAGATAATCGAGGAGTAAAACCAAGCAACATTGGACAAGGATATGTTGTTCGAAGACTCATTCGTCGAGCAATACGATATATGAAACAACTAGGCATCTCTCCAGGAAATATACCTGCATTAGTAAAAAAAATCATCCCTCTTTATTCTGATTATCAAGAACTCCACACCAATAAGGCATTTATTCTCCAACAACTTGAAGAAGAAGAAACAAAATTCAACAAAACCCTCGAATCAGGTATCAAAAAGTTTAACGAATTAGCAAAAATGCACAAACAGATCATTCCAGGAAACGATGCTTTCCTCCTCTTCCAATCATATGGCTTCCCTATTGAAATGACTCAAGAACTTGCCCAAGAACAAGGAATAAAGATAGATCTTGAAGGATATAACACAGAATTTCAAAAACATCAAGATCTCTCACGTACCTCTTCAGCAGGTATGTTCAAATCAGGACTTGCAGATGATAGTCAAGCAACACGCAAACTCCATACTGCAACGCACTTACTCAATGAAGCACTACGTCAAGTACTTGATAAAGAGATTAAACAAAGAGGAAGCAACATTACTCCTGAACGTTTACGATTTGATTTTAATTTCCCACGTAAACTTACCGAAGAGGAAGTAAAAAAAATAGAACAATGGGTTAATCTAAAAATACAAGCTTCGCTTTCCATCCATCGAGAAGAAGTCCCACTTGCAGATGCAGTAAGTTCAGGAGCCCAACATGAATTCGGAGGAAAATACCCTGAAATGGTTTCCGTATATACTGTAATTGATCCTTCAGAATCACGAGGATGGAGCTCAAAAGAATTTTGTACAGGACCTCATGTTGCAAATACAAAGGAACTCGGTTCATTTAAGATTCTTAAAGAAGAAGCAGTAGCAGCAGGCATTCGAAGAATTAAAGCAATTGTTGCTTAAACAAGTACTTCCCATAGAAGCACCACCATTCCTAATATCCCCGTATATACTGCAAACCATCGTAAATAGACCCGTCGTATCAATAAACGAGTGAACGCGAAATGTACTCCACATATTCCTACTCCAAATGCAACCATCGTTCCCCAAAAATAAGAAAGAGGTAATGAAGCTGAACCGAGATGTAACACTTGTGCTCCAAACACAACAGGAAGGGATAATAAAAATGAAAAACGCACTGCCTCACGTTCAGATAAACCAACCCAAAGGCCCATACTAATCGTGCTTCCTGAACGAGAAATCCCTCGCATTAAGGACAATAATTGCGCACACCCTATCAAAAAAGCACTTCTGAAGGTAAAGGAGCATGTTCGTCCTGGAGCATAACTACCAATGCTCAAGATCAAACTCGTTACTAACCATCCCCCACTCAATAAAATCCAAGAAGAGGTTTCTAAAAGCCTAAAAGTATGAAGAACGCCTCCCACAACCGCTAACGGAATAAACGCCACTCCTAACAACAACCCCTCTCGTCCCGGCCCTTCTTTCCATGAACCTGAAAGTAAGGCCCGAACAATAGAAACAAGGTCTTCTCCAAAATAAACAAACAAGGCCATCAAAGTACCAAAATGCAATGCAGATAAGAAAGCAACATCAGGAGTATATCCAACTAATCGTCCAACAAGCAACATATGTCCTGAACTAGAAATAGGCAACCATTCAGTAATTCCCTGAACAACGGCTAAAAGAAGAGTAATCCAAAGATCTTGCATCGTTGCACAGGAAAAAAAGAGTTAATAAAGAATTTGTTTTATTCCGATCTTAATAACACTCGGTACACATTAATGGCAATTGTAACTGTTTCGCACGAATCGCACGTAATACCAGAAACTCATTGCCATAGAAGGTATCATATTCCACATCAAATGCTTCGCCACACAAGCTACACATTGCCGGGATCAATACTGTTTGTTCCATACCTCGTCACCTCCTTAGAACAAGGCGTATAAAATCTATATAACCACACTACAAAAACAAAACAACTATTACGCAAAACAAAAACATAAATACCTAGTCACTCTCAAAAGACAATCTACTGTAAAAAAGAAAAGTAACAAAAACAAATCAAAAAATCAACGAATACCCCTCTTGTCACTTTCCCCCCTTTAAATACAAAAATACTATTTAAATCAAAAAAGAAAAAAGAAATGTATCGATTTGTAACTTAAAAGAGAGTATCTAAGAAAAACGAGCAGAAAGCGATGAAAGAGTTTGAGTAGCATCTCGTGTATAATCAAATCGTTTACGAAAAAGATATGCGATTTGAGGAGCAGAAATATGATTACAAGAATATGCACAAAAAAGAGCATCTCCCAAAGCATATCCTCGTTGATGAATAACAAAGTCTTGAAGTGAAAGAGCGCCTCGAGAAAAGCGAGTAATAAAAGAAACAAGTCTGCTCTGTTGAGAAAGAGTCATTGATGAAAAATCAGGGAGATTGACAAAATCACTCTGACGTTGAGGATAAATAAGTTTTGATCCAAAGTAAGCTAGTGCTTCAGAAAGTATCTGAAATGAAACCGCTTCATCTTCCGAAAGAGAGCCAGTTTTAATAGGAGAAAGAGAGGAATGAAGAAAATGAGTTGCTTCTTCAGCAATGTCTCCTACATCATAACGTCCAATGCAAATAACAGGTTGTGAGTCACAGGTAAAACTATCACCACATACACGATTTCTTTCAAAAAAAGAACGGAAAGAAGCAGGCAAACAAACATCTGAAAAAGAGAATCCGTTTCGCCCTATCCAATAAACCTCAGGATAACGATGCACAGGCAAACCAAGTTCTTGAGAGATATCTTCAAGCGCAGAAAAAACCATTTCTTCAACTTGTTCTCGACGAGTTGGCATGACAATCAAAAGGAAAAAAGAGGTATTAAAGAATATCGTTACTCAACAAATAACGCAGGTTTCCCCGGCTTTGCCTTCCCCGCTTTACCTTGCGGATCATATTTCTTCGGATCATTCACTGCAAAAACTCTGATAGGCTTTCCTACTCGCTTGGTCAAAGAGTCAGGAGCATAATTTCCTACTTCTTTCGGCAATACATACACATACACCTGCGTTCCTTCTTCCCCAGTCTTTTCCTTCACCAATCGCAACACATTCATAATATCGCTTACCGTCTTCTCCACCGCTTGTTCCACAACATCAAACGCAGGATTTATTTTAGAAGTATCTACCTTCGGCCACGATTCTGTAGCAATCAAAGTCTTATTACCAAGTCGCGACCATAATTCTTCACAAACATGAGGAATAATTGGTGACATACCTAGTAAAAGAGATTCATAAGCTGCTCGTGAAATACTTTCTTTCTCTGAGAGAGACGAAACAAGTTCCATAAAAGAAACAATGCCTTTATTGAATTCAATAGATTCGTAATTTTTTTCTAATTGTGTTAAAAATGAAGCAATTTTATGATCTACAATAGGATCAGACACTTTTCCAACTTTATCAGCAAGTGCAATAAATCGTTTAATAACTTTAAAGGCCCCTTCAATTCCTTTATCGTCCCATTCAATAGCTTTATCTGGACTTGCAACAAACATAATGAATAAACGTGCAGTATCAATACCATATTTTGCAGAAATTTCTTCAGCAGTGACCGTATTTCCGTGACTCTTACTCATACGTTCTCCACCTTTATGCACAATACCTTGATTAAACAATTTTTGAAATGGTTCATCAAAAGTTACAAGTCCACAATCTCGTAAAAATTTGGTAAAGAAACGAGCATATAAAAGATGTAAAACGGCATGTTCCATTCCTCCAATATATTGATCTGCAGGCATCCAATAAGCAACTTTCTTAGAATCAAAGAGGGCTTTTTTATTGTCAGGATCACAATATCGTAAATAATACCAACTCGAGTCAATAAAAGTAGCCATCGTATCAGTTTCACGCTTTGCTTTTCCTTTACAAGTAGGACAAGAAGTTTCAACAAACGCTTTACAAGTAACTAAGGGGTTGCCTTTACCAGTAAAAGTAACATCAACTGGAAGCTGTACTGGAAGTTGTTTCTCAGGAACGGGCACAATTCCACATTTCGAACAATATACTATCGGAATAGGAGTGCCCCAGTAGCGCTGACGAGAAACAAGCCAATCGCGCAAACGATATTCAGTGGTAATCGCTCCTTTTTTGAGTTTGACAAGATGAGCAGAGATAACTTTTTTGGCTTTTTCATTTTCTAAACCATCAAAAGTATCTGAATCAATCAAAATTCCTCTACCAATATAAGCTTCTTTCATTTTTTTATCAATTTTTCCATTTACTTGACAAATAACTTGTTTGATAGGCAAGGCATATTTTTGTGCAAAATCAAAATCTCGTTGATCATGCGCAGGAACACCCATAACAAAGCCCGTACCATAATCTGCAACAACAAAATTAGAAGCAAAGATAGGTAAACGCTCACCAGTAAGCGGATGAAGTGCAAAAAGACCCGTATTAAACCCTTCTTTCTCTTTAGTAACATCTAATTTTTCAGAAGCAGAAACAGTTTGTAAAAAAGAACGATATGCTTTCTCTTGAGGAGTCCCTTTCAATAAATCACCTAAAAGAGGATGACGAGCAGCACATGTTAAAAAAGTAACCCCATAAAGAGTATCGGGACGAGTAGTGAACACTTCGAAGGATTGTTTTGTTCCTTCTAAGATAAACGTAACTTTTGTTCCTTCACTCTTTCCAATCCAATTGCGTTGCATTTCTTTAACTCGCTCATTCCATTGTAAAGTATCTAAACCTGAAAGTAATTCATCAGCATAAGCGGTAATTTTGAAAAACCATTGTTCCAATTGTTCGAGAGAGACAGGTTGATCACAACGCCAACAGTTTCCATCAATAACTTCTTCATTCGCCAAAGTAGTAGCGCAGGTTTTACAATAATTAACTGGTGCTTTCTTACGGTAGGCAATACCTTTTTCAAGCATTTTTAAGAAAATCCATTGATTCCAACGATAGTAATCAGGAAGATGTGTAGAAACTTCACGATCCCAATCATAACTTAAGCCTAATTCTTTCATAAGTTTTCGAATAGTAGCGATAGCATCATTAGTATAGGTTGCAGGATGACTCTTGGCTTTAATTGCCGCATTTTCAGCAGGTAATCCAAATGCGTCAAAACCCATAGGATACAAGACATTCTTACCTTGCATACGTTTAAAGCGAGCAATAATATCCCCAATAGAATAACACTTAACATGCCCCATATGCAAGTAGCTTGCGGAAGGATAAGGAAACATTTCTAAACAATAAAATTTATCCTTTTTCCCTTCTTTTGCTTTAAAGGCTCCTTGTTTTTCCCATTCCTTTTGCCACTTTTGCTCTATTTTCTTAAAATCAAAATCAGCCATGACACACCCTCAAAAACGAATAATATAAACCTTTAGAACCCAGTATCCAAACCAGCAAGAAGACCTTTCTTTCGTAATTGTGTCAACATAGATCCTTGATATTTGAAGATCAAATCGCCCTTTTCAGGATCATCAGGCCAAACAGCAATCAATACGTAATCCCCTGGTCGTAACCATAATCCTCGGCGATACCGACCAGGTACTCGACAATTACGACTCTTTCCATCAGTACTTTTTACTTCCATTCTATTACCCCCATAGCGCTGTACAATTACTCCAATTAATTCATCTTTCTTAGGAAGACGCGCCCGAACAACAACTTCTCCCCCTTCAACAACAGGTTCTTCACTCTCTTCTTTTACTTCTTCAAAATCTCCATATGCATCATCAGCCATACTGCACGTCCGCAATCTCCATTTAAAAACGTTTACAACTGTTTATACAAGAAACCGTAAAAGAAATAAAGAAGAGGGATAACAATAAAGATATAAGCAAAAGAAAGCAACAATTCAATTCCTTCTCCAAGAAAAGCATACGTACCAAATGAAAAAGTCAGTCTTAGTAAGAAAAAGGGAAGAGCACAAACAAAAATAGTCAAAGCCAAAAGAAGTGAATAGCCAAACACGTTCCATCGTTTTCCACGCATTCGTGCCCAAACTGCACGAATTGCCGCAAATCCAGTCGTTTTACGAGCAACCACTTCATATAAGGTAAATGAAACGCCCAACAACCAATACCCTCCCAGAAAACATAAACCAATCATACCGACAATTCCCACTAAAGAACCAAATGAAAGAATATCGGGATTGTCAAAAGAAAGAATCTGAGAAAGTGTCAAAACAAGTACTGTACCAAAAAAGAGTAATAGTCCCCCTAAAACAAGCACCAATAACAAAGCAAGAACACTCACAAAGAAAGAACCAAATCGTGCACGAGCATCGCGCAATAATACTCTTGCAGGTTTAAAGGTCCCAAAGAAACCAATCAATAACGCCAACATACCAAGTAAACCAAAAATACTAGTAATAATGCCAAGGAGGGTTTGTATTCCAAAGAAAGGCAATAATTCTTGTTGTAATTCTGTCAATATAACTTCTTGTGCCTTAAGAGCACTTACCAAAGATTCAGAAGCACCCTCTAAAAAAATTGAAGAAAGTAATGATTGATAGTGTGCTTGTGCTGCTTCATATTGTACTAATGCACCCTGTACACCCATAAGGTGAGCAACACCTTCTGAAACAAGCAACAGTACAAGAAGAGGAAGAAACATACAAATGAAAAGAATACTCGCAATCGTTTTCAAATGCAATTGGTATAGTTTCCAAGAAGAAGTAAGTAACGAGCGAAACGTCATTGTACTTTCACCATAAAGAGCATACAAAGAACACCTATTTAAACCCCTCGCCTATAGAATGAAAGATGATCATCATCCATAGTACCCCCACGCTTTCTTCAACCAGTCCCGAAGCATTTACGCTCCATGAAAAGTCTTGGATAGGTGAAAAAGTACAAAATCGCATCGAATATATGCCAGTAGAAGCACTTTTTCTTCTAGAGAGAAGAAAAGCAAAGATAGAAAGTACAAAATCTCTCTCTCACACGCAACTTATTACTAAACTCAAGAAACAAGATAAACATATTCTCACCACCTACGCAACTTATCAGGATCTTCGTACCAAAGGATATATTGTAAAGTCCGCTCTCAAATTCGGAGGAGATTTTAGAGTCTACGAGAAAGGCACCACACCTGAAACAACGCACGCAAAATGGATTGTGCATACATTTCAAAGTACGCAAAAAACAGACTGGCATAACATCGCAGCAAAGCTCCGTGTCACCCACGCCACTAAGAAAGCATTCCTCATCGCCCTTACTGACCGAGACAATTCTGTTTCTTATTACGAAATGAACTGGCAACGTACCTAACCCTTTATTTCACAATATACACAATATCAGGGAAGAATATAACATCTTTTATACTCTCAAACTTAATTAAGAAGATGATTAACGCAGAGAAAGTAACTGAAATAAAATCCCTGATCATGGCTTTTGTTCAAGCTCGCGGTCCAAGCCTTCCCGTTCATATTGCTCGAGATGTCACAATCGATCCACTTTTCGCCTCAGCTTTTCTCTCTGAACTCTTTCGCGAACATAAACTTCGCATGTCTCATCTCAAGGTAGGAAGTACTGCCCTCTATTTGCTTCCCGGACAAGAGCAACAATTAGAAAATTTCACGCACTATCTTAATCAACGTGAACAAGAAGCTTATCATCTCATCAAAAAAGCGGGGCTTATTGCACATCACCAACTCAACCCCATTATGCAAGTTGCCATCACCCATATTCCTGATTTTGTTCAATCACTTGAACAACAAGGAGTCAAATATTGGCATTATGCATTTCTTCCAGCCGAAGAACTCAACACAAGACTCAATCAACTCACCAAACCGACCATTAAAGAATCGTATCTTGAAGAACCTGAACAAAAAAAGGAACTTCTTCCTTCACCCAGTAGTTCACTTGCCGATATCAAACAAGCAATTGTAGAACAAGAAACTGCCTTCAAAGCAATACAACAAAAACCCCGAAAAGTAAAACAACCAAAACAAAAAGCTCCCCCTCAGTCACTCCCCACCTCTCTCTCATTCTCTCCTCAACCAGAGCAACTGAAACCCCTCTTACCATTTACTCAAATAAGTAAAACATTCCTCGAAAGCAAGCACTTTCAATCAATCAACATACAAAAAGAAGAGAAAAAAGAATGCCAAATACAAGCAACAAAGGAAACAATTACCTATACAATTCTAGCTAAAAACCGTAAAAAACTCCAAGAAACCGATCTCCAAGAAGCAATCACCCTTCTCCAATCAAATCGCACCCCCCTTATCCTTATCTTCCAAGCGCCGTTAGATAAAAAAGGCCTTGCTCTCCTCGAGCCCTGGAAGAACCTCATTCAGACTCTTTCTTTGACATAACCTTTAAATACCATTTTTCCACCACCTAGACATGGGAAGAATCAAATCATTGATGGTAAAGCGTGCAGCTAAGCAAATCAATGCACAAACCACCACGTTTACTGAAGGATATGAACATAATAAGAAACTCTTAGGAAAAGGCCTCCTTCCAAGTAAATCAATACGAAACAAAATTGCAGGATACATTGCTCGTATGAATAAAATGAAACGCCTTTTCTCTGAACGTGAAGCTCGTAGACTTGCTCGTGAAGAAGAAAAGAAAGCAAAATTAGCTGAAATTGCAGCAAAAATGCAATCCCAAGATATCCAAGCTGCCTAAGAACCTAACAAATAATTTTTCTCTAGCATATTTCTTTTTTTTAATGGCTGTAGAGAGAATCGAACTCTCGACCCCTGCCTTATGAGAGCAGTGCTCTACCACTGAGCTACACAGCCGTAGCAAGCAACGGGGAAGCGTTTATAAGGTTTTCAGCCCATCCCTTTTTATGGCACTTGAAACAGTAGTGAGTGAAGTCACGGGAATTGTCCGTTGGCTCCAAGCACTAGGTATTTTACTCGTAGGATATGTCGTCTTTGAAATCATCACTTTTTATATCAACATTCGCAGATATCGTGAACTTCTCAAAATCAAAGAGGATATGATACGTATTGAAAAGAAGATTGACAAATTAGGAAGAAAGTAAAATCTAAACTTTCGTGAAAAATCGTATCCCGTCTCCATCCTTTCGCGGAATCAAATGTAAATGTGCATGCGGTACCACTTGCCCCGCAGGTTCTAAATTATTCATTATCACGTTAAACCCATCTCCAAGTTTCTTATCAAGCAACGAAGAAGCAACTGCTTTCGTAAAGGTCAAAAGTTCAGAACCCCAATTGTCAGGCAAATCAAATAATGTAACAAAATGTTGTTTAGGAATAATCAACACATGTCCTGGAGCAACAGGATGTGCATCTTTCAAAGCAATAAATCGATCACTCACTCGTATAACCTCTCCTTTTACTTCCCCAGCAATAATCTTACAAAAAATACACGAATTCATTATTTCTCATCACTTAATGCACTATAAAAAGATTCACGCAATACCTGACGATTTGTCTCTGCACGTGAATTTCCTGCAAATACTCCTTCCCACCATCCTTTTTCTTCAGGTTGTCCAACCAATGACGCAGCCAATTTAGCAATTTCCTTACTAAAACTACTTCTCGAAGCATATACACTCATAGGAATACGTGTAAAAGTTGCACCTACATGTTTCTTATCATCAGGTAATTGAGCAACCACTGGAATATCGGTTGCAAGTTCAATATCGCTTAAACTCAACTCATATTTTGAATCTCGCAATTTATTTAACACAATGCCTGCAATCGGCTTTCCTCGCTGTTTCGCCACTTGTGCTGCACGCAACGTACTCGACAAGGTGGGATAATCAGGGGTTGAAACTACAAACAAGGCATCACTTGCAATAATCGCAGATAACGTCTCATCATTCAAATGAGGTGAAGAATCTAATACAACAAAATCATATTCTTCCTTAATTCCTGCAAGTCGATCTTTCAATTTAAACGCAGGAATTGCTCGACCATAACTTTGATGCCCAGGAATAACATCAACTCCATATCTCGTATGAACCGCACTAATTGGTCTAGCCTTTCCATCTAACACTTCATGTATCGTTTTATGTGGTTCAAGAATATCCATATGGTGTCCTACATGCGGAGTCGTATAATTCGCATCCACTAACAACACTTTTTTTCCATATTCTTGCGCAAGTGTTGTTGCAAGTGAAGCAGCAACAGTAGTTTTACCCACCCCTCCTTTAATTGAAATCACCCCTATGGTTGTACCCATAGACTGCAGTATCTATGTTTGTTTATAAATATAAGTAAAAAAATAGGTATCTTTATAACACGACCAAAGAACAAAGTAGCAAGGGCCCATAGTTCAGTGGTAGAACGCCTGGCTGGCAGTCAGGAGGTGTGAGTTCGATTCTCGCTGGGTCCAGATTTATTCCACAAACAACAAACTCGCCATCACTGCAATACCTAAGATAAAGGCAAGCACTTGTCCTAAGGAACGGCGAGTAGTAGCATCTTTATGTAATTCAGGAATTAAATCAGCAGTCGCAATGTAAATAAATCCACCTGCAGCAAGAGGAAGCAACCAATGTACCAATCCTTCAATACGTCCTGCAACCAAAAGGGTGACAATCGCGCCCACCACTGCAGCCAATGCAGTCAAGAAATTCAACCACAACGCTCGTTTACGCGTAAATCCTCCATGAAGTAATACCCCGAAGTCTCCAATTTCTTGCGGAATCTCGTGAAGCATCACGGCAAGCGCGGTTGCAATACCGGTATGCCAATTTACTAAGAATGCTCCTGCAATCAATACTCCATCCAAGAAATTATGTAAAGCATCTCCAATCAAATTAGTATAGGCAAAAGCGTGTACATGTTCTTTCTCATCAATGGGCATATGACAATGTCGCCAATGAATTACTTTTTCCAATAAAAAGAACAACACCATTCCTCCCAATACGCCCAAACTAATGCGCATAACAAATCCTCCTGCTTCTTCAACGGCTTCAGGTAACAAATGTAAGAATACGTCTCCCAACAGTGCTCCAGCAGCGAAACTAATCAAATAAATAACCACGGTCTTCAATTTCTTTAATTGTACTCCAAAAGTAGCAAGGCCTACAAATGAGAGTAAACTCACAACAAACACAGACAACAACGACCAAAACCAAATATCGTACATAGGAGAATATACCAGAAGTAACACTTAAATCTTACTTCACTCGCAATCCCCGAGGATTACTCATACGCACCACTTACATATAGACAAGCACCATCACCAGAGCCATAATACCTACAAAGGCAAAGCCAAACGGCCAGAACAACCACCCCCTTCCTCCATCCCACATCATGAGAACAAATAATAAAAAGAGTGTATATATAACTACTTCACGCGTGTTTCAACGTTCTTTCCCAGCGTAACAAGTTTTTCTCCCCGTATCACCTTTCGTACTACTTCAACTACTCCTCCCAATTCTACAACCACTTGCTTGGTACTATCTCTATCACGAATCGTAACGTTGTCTGTTTTCTCACTCTCAGGATCAATCGTGATACACAAAGGGGTACCACTTTCATCCTGTCGCGCATAGCGTTTCCCAATACTTCCCGATTCATCATACACAACCCCCCATCCTTCTGCACGTAATTCCTTAACTAAGGCACGAGCAATCTTCTCTTCTTTCCCTTTACCAGTTAAAGGAAATACTGCAACCTGAGCAGGAGCAAGATAAGCAGGAAGATGTAAAATAACGTTATCGCGTTTCACATCATGTTCATACGCATTGCATAACAAAGCCATCACAATTCTATCCATACCGAACGTTGGTTCAATAACACGGGGCACCACTTTCTGTTTTGTCTTTTCATCAAATACTTCTAATTTTTGCTTTGAGAACTGCACATGTTGTCCTAAATCATACTGTCCTCTATTTGCATTCCCTCCGACTTCGTTACTCCCAAACGGATATTCAAAGTCTAAATCAAACGTAGCAGAAGAATAATGACTTAATTCTGTTTTCATATGTTCTCGAATCTTGATCTTCTCAGCAAGCCCTAACGAATCAAACCAAAGCAGTTGCTCAGCTAACCAATACGCATGCCACTCATCCAATCTTCCTTCTTTCACCATTGCACCAATTGTAGTTTCTTTCAAGGTTTCCTTCCCCTTTACTTGAGTCTCAGCATCCAATAAACGTACCTTCACTTTCTTATGTCCAGCATCAAGCAACGCACAGGTCTTCTCATCAGGATGTATAAAGAATTCAAATTCTCCAATTGTAAATTCACGGCATCTAAAAATAAAATCACGCGGAGCAATTTCATTCCGGAAACACCGCCCCACTTGTGCAATACCAAAGGGCAATTGCTTTCGAGCAGTTTCTTGCACCAACTTGAAATCCATAAACATCGCTTGTGCCGTTTCTCCACGTAAATAAGCTTCCGTAGGTTTCAACGCCCCCACATTCGTTTTAAACATAAGGCTAAACTCTCCTTGTACCTCATACTTCCCACCACAGGCAGAACAGTTCACTTTCCCCACTTCACTCTTATCCAACTTAGTTGCTTGCTTACATTTAGTACATACAACCGCCACATCTGAAAAAGAGGCAACATGTCCTGAAGCTTGCCAAGTAGTAGGATGACTAATCACACTTGCTTCAATACCAGCCATATCATCCCGAGCAACAAACCATTTCCAAAAGTCTCGCTTTACGTTTTGAAATAATTCAACCCCTAATGGTCCATAATCCCAAAAGCCTGAGAATCCTCCATAGATATCACTTGAGCGAAAGATAAATCCCTTCCGCTTGCAAAACTGTGCAAGCTCATCAATCGTCAAAGCAGAACTAACCATAGCAAGCTATGTTATTACAAGGTATATAAAGGATACTAAATAAGAAGACATTATTTCAAACCGCCCATTCTACAGACCGTAGTACTGCAGCTTAGACATTTACCTTTTGCAATTTTAGTGCCTTTTGAAGTCTTAGATTCAACAGGATTCTTTATGTCAACCTTCTTCTTACACTTCACTAAATATCAATCTAAAAAATAAAAAATGATTCCTCCCCCACTCCCTAGGGTAGAGGATCATTTGAGTATAATTAATTAAAATTAAAATCCTTTTTTAGCTTCGCCAGCCTTTATAGCAGCGTTTGCTTTATCTTCAGACATCATCGCACAAACGGTGATTCCAGTTTCAGGGCACTTTCCTTTAGCGATAAATCCGCCTCTGGCAGTTTTTTCTATAACTGGGTCTTTGATCTTTACTTTCTTTTTTGCTTTGACGCTATATCCTTCAATTGCCATTTTAACCTCCATAAACAAAAAGGGGAAATGCTCCTTTTAAACCCTTCCAAGAACAAACAAGCTTAAAAACCAAGTCAAAGATCAAAGTCTATGTCTTCCTATCACTTCTGGAAATATCAGGTAATTACTCATAATCCTCGTCATTTTTTAGATGTACGCAAACCAACTTCAAGTGAAAGGGACGAAATCGCAGAGGTCTTTAAAAAACTTCCCTTCTTACTAGGCACCAATAAATGGTCATTAACCGGAGGACTAACAATCCCCGCTTCAACAGGAAACATACTTCGATGCCATGGAGATATTGATATCGGAGTCAAGGTAGAAGATATGGAAGAAGTAAGTGGGCGAATACTCTCGAAAGGATATGGATTATACACTCGAGTATTTATGGGTCACAGTTCAAGAAAAGAAAAAGTAGATATTTATGAAGCAATTGATCCAAAACAAGCAAGAATAAAAAAGAACGTACGATTTGTACGAATAGATGATCGGCACAAAATAGTTCGTCATGGGTACCTTTTAGATTATATGGATGTCTATTTATGCGAAGAACAAGGAGAAATGATACGTTGTCTTGAAGATGGATTTACAGCACCCAAAGAATGGCACGTCGGAGGAATGTATCAAGGTCAATGCCCCGAACAATCGTTCCCTCTGAGAGATTTACAATACATTAAAGCAATAAAAGAAAGAATAATAGCGCGAGGAAAGGAGCGAAGAAGAGAAAAAGACGTGTTTGACGACGAAACGCTAAAAAGCCTACTCGGAAGATAAGGATATCCCTGCTAGTAAGAAAGCGCACGCCCGGATTTGAACCGGGGAAAAGTCGCTCTGCAGGCGACCGCAGTAACCGCTGTGCCACGTGCGCATCTCTGTTTGGTGTTTCTGAGTTCTTTTAAAGATATGGTTAAAGAAGATACATACGCTCCCGACAGGATTTGAACCTGCGACCTGCGGATTAGAAGTCCGCTGCTCTATCCAAGCTGAGCTACGGGAGCTTAACAAGAGGACAAAGAGACGAGCTTTAAACGTTTCGAAAAAAGAATATCTTATACGATCTATAAAAATGCACTGTTTTTTAAAAAGATAATTAAAGGAAGAAAATAATACTTCTAAATGAAAATAACGCTGGGTGCAAATCTTATTGGAGTAAAAGACATTCTTAAAGCAAAAAAATGGTACGCACAAGTATTCGGTATGAAAACAGTTGAATGTCGTCCTCCTGAATTTTTAGAAATGACGTTGGGCAAAAATACCTTTTATATTGAAACAAAAAATCCAAAACGAGCAAAAGGATTTGAAGAAGAATTTAGAGTAGGGGAACGCTCCTCAGCGATCATTGTAGTTTCAGATATGCACGCATTCATAAAAAAGTGCAAAAAATTAAAAGTGACAATCATTGTTCAACCAGTTCAACAGTTTTGGGGAGGATGGAATGCCGTTATCGCAGACCCTGATGGAAACGAATTTATCATAGATCAAGATAATTAAAGAAAGAAAAAAAGTCTAGGTAAGAATACCCTTATCGAACCTGAATCAAACCTTCAGAATGTACTTGAGCAAACTTTGCAATTTGTGCCCGGGTAAGAGAATGTTTAACAATAAGGAAAATAATCACCAACAACACAAAAAATCCTCCAAATCCCCACCATACAACAGGAGAGAGAGTATCTTGTACAGAAACCTTTGTCATTCCTTCGATACGTACCACCCCATAAGAATCAGTTCCTTCAATACGTACTAAGAGTTCCGTTCCTCCTTGAACCGAAACAGGAACAGAAATCGTGGTAATAAGGTTAGCATTATAGGGCACCACCACTTCTTTCGTAGATCGTCCTATTTCCACACCATCTACAAAAATAAGCACCACCAAAGAAAGCGAATGTTCACGCAATACCTTATCTTTCACATCCAGACTCACGAGTATTTCTTCTTCACGTCCAACCAAACCAGCAATACGTACTCCCGTTCCCGCACTAGAATCAGCCGTATCAAACACGGAATACTCATCGGTAATAACTGCTCCAGTATAAGAAGCAATTCCTTGTCCCACATAAAATCCAGTTCCCACTAAAAGAAGGATAATAAAAAAAATAACCCATCCAACACGCATATCTTAGAGAGGAGCACGAACATATTAAAACCTTCCTTACTTGAGCAAAGAATGGAACCAATCACCCTTACTTTTCTTGGCACAGGAAATGCAATTCCTACTCCTACTCGTAACCATTCAGCCCTTATGCTTACATACAAAAATCTTGGTCTCTTAATTGATTGCGGAGAAGGCACTCAACGACAATTTCCACAAGCAGAACTCAGCCCTCATAAAATAACACATCTCTGTATCACCCACTGGCATGGAGATCATATCCTTGGTCTTCCGGGCCTTATACAAAGCTTAGGAATGTCTGATTATGCAAAAACACTCCATCTCTATGGTCCAAAAGGAAGTGTTCATTTTATGCATACCATTTCCCAACTTATTACCGGCATGCCCATTAAAATAGAAGTCCACGAAGTAACCCCAGGCACGATCGTAGAGACACCTGAATGGAAAATAGAGGCCTTCGCTGTCTATCATGAATGCCCTGCTCTCGGTTATTCATTTATCATCAAAGAAAAAACGCGACTCGACAAAACAAAACTCAAGAAACTTAAGCTTCCCAATATTCCTCAGCTTGGACAACTCGCTGTAGGAAAAGCAATTACTGTAAATGGAAAAACAATCAAACCTTCTCAAGTCACCTATCAAGAACCAGAACGAAAAGTAACGGTTATATTAGATACTGGTTACAAACCAATACTTGCTGAACATGCAAAGGGTGCACAGTTGCTCATCACTGAAGCAAGTTTTGCACAAGAAGAAACAGACAAAGCACAAGAATATCATCACCTTACATCTACACAAGCAGCCAACATAGCAAAACAAGCAAAAGCTCAAGCCCTTATGCTCACTCATATTTCACAACGCTATGAACATCGCACCGACTTACTGCTCAAAGAAGCTAAAAAAGTATTCAAAAATACGCAAACTGCTAAAGACTTTGATAGTCTAACACTGTAATCTAAGAAAGCACTCACTACTCGTTTCAATCAGAAACGCCGCCATTCAGGGTAAATCAAAATAAACCTTAATTATTTAGCTGCAGTAGAAGCTGGTGAAATAAAGATAATAGTGTCACCACGTAAAAACGTGATACCAATACTTTTCTTTACTTGACCGTCAAGCAATTCCTTTGCGTTGTCTAAGACAACGTTTATATGGATGTCAAACGCACAAAGCGTTCCGACATATTGCTTGTCGCCCTTGAGCTGAACTAACACTTCTTTTCCTCGAGAGGCATTCAAGAGGTCCAAAGGTCGTTCAATTTTGGTAGCCATATATCCCCCTTCAAAAGTTGCTATTTAAAGATATGGATGGCTAGAGAGATAGATAAACAAAGATGCTTGAAAAAGAAGAAAATTCCTGAAACAAATCTTTATAAAGCATTGAAATACAACGATAGTTATGGCATATGGTCGAAAGATTTCAGGCGGACGCTATCACAAGCAACGCAAGAATAAGAAATATGAACTTCATAATCCTGAACGTCATACATTGTTAGGTGAAACAAAAACAAAGCAATTACGAGTACGTGGCGGATCTATGAAAACAATTATTCTTAAAACAGATATCGCAAATGTAGTAATTAAAGGTAAAACAAAACAAGTTAAGATTACCAAGGTAGAAGAAACTCCTGCAAATCGATTCTATGCTCGTCAAAATCGTCTCATGAAAGGTGCAGTAATCACAACCGAAGCAGGTAAAGCACGCATTACCAATCGTCCAAGTCAAGAAGGCCAAATAAACGCAATCCTAGTACAATAAGTAGCATAGCTTAGCCTCTCTCTAGTCCTCGTCGCTGATCAATAGGAAGCTTTATAAAGCAACCCACAATAAGCTTCTTAAACCTTTTCCTTCATGAGTCAAATAAAACGCTGTCCAGAGTGTAATAGCACTTCTCTTACCTACGATGACCACCGGGGCGAATTAATTTGTAATGATTGTGGATTAATTGTTGAAGATAAAATGGTGGACACTGGACACGACCCTGGTGGATCATTTGATAAAAACGATAAGAAAGGAAGAGGGGGAGCACCAATGTCTATGCAAAAATTTGACAAAGGCCTCACCACAAACGTTGGAGAAATTTCAGATATATATCGTCTTGAATCAGGACAAACTAGAAAATTCTTACGATTAAAAAAATGGCAAGAACGAGTTTCCACCAGTATTGAACGCAATCTTCGATTAGCGATGTCTGAATTACGTCGTGTAGCAAGCTTCCTCAATCTTCCTTCCGTAGTTCGTGATGAAGCTTCTCGCGTATACAACTATGTACTTCAGCGTGGCCTCGTACGAGGAAGAAGCATGGAATCAGTTATCGCTGCATGTATTTATGCCGCTTGTCGTTCATATAATATTCCTCGTACACTCGATGAAATTGCAAATGCATCAGATGTTGAGCGAAAAGAAATTGGAAGAACCTATCGATTTATCGTTAGAAAACTTAAAATTAAAGTCACCCCTTCCTCACCAAAAGATTACATTTCACGATTTTCATCCATCCTGCATCTCTCCCCAAAATCACAGAATGAAGCTCTTAAAATACTCAAGCGTGCAGACATTTCAGAACTCACTTCAGGTAGAGGCCCTGCAGGTATTGCTGCAGCCGCACTCTATGTTGCAGCTCTTTTGAACGATGAAAAGAAAACACAACGAGAAGTAGCAGATGTTGCAGGCATTACCGAAGTTACTATCAGAAATCGTTACAAAGAACTCATTGATCGCCTTAAACTAGAAGACAAATTAAAAGCAAAAGTCATTGCAAGTGCTGAAAAAGCAAGTAAGAAATAAAAGTTTCAAAAAAGAATACCTTTTTATAACAATCTCTTATTCCTCCGATAGATGCGGGGATGCCGGAGCGGTCTAACGGGCGTGGCTTAGGACCACGTGGCTTAGTGCCTTCAGAGGTTCGAATCCTCTTCCCCGCATAATTTATTTAAATAAATTTATTTCCTTCTTTTAATATGTTCTGGCTGGGAACAACAATTAATTTTGCAGTCAATGAATTATCATTTTCGACTTGGACGCTAAAAGTAATACCTATAATTTGATAATCTTCATTTTCTATAAAATACAAGATATCGTATAAATCTTTGCTGATATCCTGCTTATCTGCCTCTGATTCATAAAATGCATAAACTTTTTTACCAGAAGGGTCATTTCCAGTTAATGCCTTAATTTTCTTATTTTTTCCATCTAAATATAGAAGTTCTATATCTTGCTTATCCTCAAAATCAACAACTCCGAAACTATTGTCCAGAGTTGCAATAAAGTTATTTATTTCGTCTTTATCCTGAAAATCTAGCGGACTAAGGTAATCTAAAAGATATTTCCCTTCTTTATTTTCAATAACAAAGGAGTTGGCAGATAATAAAAAAATATAGGCTAGAATTATAATAAAAATAAACGCAAGGAGCAAAATATGCTTATTCACCCGAAAGACAACCGAACCAAGCCCAAACACCCACTATGTCAAGGAACTTGATAGGCAGTTTCCTGCATCCAAAAAACGAGTGCCTGTCACAAACCACGCCCTTCAAATCTCGGCTTTCCTCATAAGAATATTGGCGCGTATAAATGACCCATGAATCGTTTCATAATATACTTTCTTGTACTTCTTTTCAGCAACTTGTTGGTATTTAGTAACATCAATCGAAATGATACCTGAATCTAAAGAACCAATATCAGCGTTGCCTCCAAAACCTTGTCCATCAAAATAAAGAATATTTCTACTAATATAAAGATCAGTATACTTTCTCTTTGTAGAATTATCATAGATTTTTAAGTCTCCTCTCCATGTTTTCGTAAGAGTATAGTTTGTATTATAGAGTTTGGTTTTTGTAGCAAACTCTATGTAAATATATGGTTTTTCAAAAACAAGACGGCCCCCATCGAGAGCATAAAGGAAATCACGTTCTGACTCATAAGAAGAACGGAGACGGAGAGATGAAACTGCCTCGGGGAGTATAGTAATACCTGAATCAGTTACAGTACCTATTCGCTGAACACCATTAGTCGCGGAGCTATTCACATAGAGATAATACTGAGAGTAACGACTGACATAAAAGGCAAGAGAAGTGTCTTGTTTTCCTGCATAAAAGAGGCGCGTAAGTTGAATATTTCCATTTATAGCAGTTTGGATAAACGTAGTAACTGAAGGGTCTACATCTTGTAGAAGGATGTCTAATGGTTGATTAGCAGAAGGACCACCCCCAGATGAAGGAGGTGTAGGTGTTCTAGCTGGAGGATCAGCTGGAGTACCAGATGAAGAAGCAACATCACCAAACGGCACATAATAATAGCCATCAGCGTCAGTAAGTTTGTCTGCAGTAACAGTAACTCCCGGTTGGTCACGAAGATAATGATGCTTACCCAAAATGTCTGCATCTTTACTATCTGCGGTTTTCTCTTGTAAATAAGCAACAATAGTTTGTTGGAAGGGGCTTAATAAAGTCCATTTTTCAGTATCACTTTCAGTATAGCTATCGGCGCGTTCCCACACACCAATTTGGGCAACTTTGATTTCCCATACACCTTTATTCTCACGTACTAAAATACCTTTATCTAATTGTCCTGCTTGACGCGTGTCATCTGCACTCACAGCGAAAACATGCTTAAACAACACTTCTTGCGCTCGTCCCACTACCCAGCCTAAGCGTGCACGATGATGATTATAGAATAATGCTCGTTTCGTTTGTTCAAATTCATTAAACAACTGTCCCACACGTGTAACTTCAGCAGGAGTCAAGCGTGCATTCTTAGTTTCAAGTCCTTTCACTACTCCTTCCAAACGCGATAATTCATCACGTCCCGCTTTTTCTCCCAGAACAGTTTTATCCTCTTCCAAGTTTGCAAGTGTGTTATTCGCAAACCATTGATACGTTGCATTCAACACTCCTTTATTATTAGGAGTAATAGCATCAGCAATGCTCTTTCGATCAAGCCAACATTTCAGTTTCGCATCTCCACATATACCAACTTGCGTAAACCTGCTCGGGTCAGTTGTCTGTCCAGGATTGCTACTCGCACAAATACGCACAATTCCTCGACGATAGAGTGCAGGGTCAGCGAGTTCATCAGCCATTTGTCCAAGATTAGGATTCAACAAAGCTGCTCCATTCGGACTTCCTGAAACACACTCTTGTTCTGTTTTCACTTCTTTATCTTGTAATTCATTCTGCACAATCTGGTCACGTAATCGATTGATAGCAAATGACGTGGATACTTGCTTAAATCCACACCGTTCATCTCCATTAACCATGACACACAATTGTTGATATCCTTCAGGCGCGGTAAAGTCTTTTGTTTCATCTCTAAATTGTCCTTTCCCAATAAAGCCCGAATCAACGTGTAAGGTAGGTTGAGAAGCGTAATAACTCGTTGCAGGAGGATTTTTCAAATACACACGGTAACTAACTCCCTGGTCCTTACCCGCATAAATATGATAAAAGACTTTATACTGGGAAGTGGCGGGTACGGTCGCATCACTAAAGCGAGTCGTACTAAACGAAGCAGTGAATTGAACAGGGCTATCTGCTTGAATCAAACTCTTGAAGTTAGTAGGGAATTGTGCAGAAATAAATCCTTTACACACTTGACTTCCCACTTCTTCTGCATTACGAGCTTGGAATGCTTTGAATGCATTCACTCCATATACCTGCGTAAAGTAATCAGTACTTTGTTTGGCGTTCTGCCAGGCATTCTGCACGGTTAAGTATTCTCCCCCTCCTCGAGTACCTTGGCCTTGTGCTTGTTCAAAGAGTTTCGGCACGAGAAGATTGGTAAGTGGACTGAGTTGTCTCCAGAAAAATTCACAGCTATAAATAGAATAAATTTGGTCACAGATACCAACCATACGTCCAGAAGTCAAACTTTCTTGTAAGCAAGCTCGATGTGCTTGCAATATGGAAGTGTAAGCATCAATACCTGCATGAATACCGCTCAAGCAGAGAGGAATCTTCACATCAGGGAAATTCGGAAGACATAACAACGTGCTTCCTACAATACCTGACTGAATCACGTCTTGTACAGGATATTTCCCTCCGAAGTCACAGCGACTTGCAGGACAAATGACTGGATCACACACATTAAACAGGAGATTGCATTCCTGAGCACTCATAAATAATTGACACTGCACAGCAGGCACCGAAACTGCTGGTTTACCTGCATCATACGTTCCCGATTTCAAGGTAACCCTTTTGTTGCCGTGTTGAAGAGCAGCATCTTCTAATGCTTGACGAGCATCTTTCACTAATTGAACAGCGCGTGCTTCAGATACTCCCGGTACTTTTTCCACAGGTTGACCAGAAGCAAGATTAATGAGTACACACATATCATCACTATACCCATTAAACACATCAGGAAGACTATTCTTACCCACATTACAGAGATAGAAGCTCGCCACTCGTCCCGAGCTTTCCCATCCCGCAAGCCCCCCAAAGGCAGGCAACGTTTGTTTCGTCGCCGCATACCATCCATGATCAGGATCAACAGGCACTAATGCAGGCAACCCTTTATATGGGTCAGTTTCATAATACTGTACTTCGGGGTTCTTCCATGAATAGCCTTCCCAGATTTCAGAAGCGCTGTCTGTAAAGGAAGCAAGGTTATACTGGGAGATGACTCGTTCTTTTTCTCCTGGGTCAAGAGGCGTACCATTGGCAGTAAATACATCTTTCACCACGTAGAGGTTCCCTTCTTTTACCAATCCTAATCCATACGTTTCAGAAGCATACGTTCTTCCAGATTTATCTTCGGAAGCAGTCGTAGTGACTTTCGTATAATACTTATAAGTCGGCTCGCTACTATTTTTACCGTAATACGGTTGTTTAGTCGCAGCAGCAGCTTTCTCTGATATAATCGGGGCCTGGCGAGGAAGTTGTGATTGAGCTGAAACAACCGTACTCGGAATATCTCCTTTTATGTCTTTTTCTCGCTCTTTACGCAAGTTATTATCAAGTTCTTTCTGATTGGTAAGGTCTTTCTGCATAGCTTCAATCTTTGCTTCTGCATCAGATTGAAGTAAAGTACCATCAGTTCGCTGTTGTAATAATAAATTCATATGTACTTCGCGAAGTTGTGTATAACTCGCATGCTCAAGAGACATATTTTGTACCTGAGGACGAAAAGTACTATCCTCCTGCAAGAAGTTAAGATAAGCTTTGCGTGCTTTTTCAGTATCAATTGAATCACCAAACAATCCAGTAGATGGATTCAATGAGTTCTTTTGAATATCCATTACTTTCGCATTCACTTGCTTCACTATTTCAGCACGTGCATCAACATCCTTTTCAATTTCCGAAGCATACTTCAAATAACATTGATCAAACGTACGCACTTCTGCACTTGATGCAATTTCTTTTTTACATTTCTCTGTCCATCCATGCACTCCTTCCATCGCTTGTTT
The DNA here is from genome assembly GCA_016866955.1 of Candidatus Pacearchaeota archaeon. Classification (GTDB taxonomy): domain Archaea; phylum Nanobdellota; class Nanobdellia; order Pacearchaeales; family GW2011-AR1; genus SICV01. The sequence continues at coordinate 88,149 of VGKT01000002.1, forward strand.
TCGTGCAAATCCCTTTCCAGACAAACTAGTAAAGAAATTCTTCACCGTCAACACTCCTGCAGTAGCAAAGCAGGCAGCTTTCATGGTAGTCACCACTTTCTCAAGATTCTTATTCAACTGTTCCCATCGTTGAATGCTTTTATTCAAATTGGCAATACGTTCAGCCGTCTTTGCAGGAGAGAGTTGAATTGCTCGCTTTTCAATTCCAATTTGTACAGATACATTCGTCACTCCTTCCGTACGTTCAGCAGTAGTGGAAAGACGAATACGAGCAACTTTCTCTGCTTCAATAGAAGCAACACGAACAGGAACGCCACAAAAAGTCCCATCATCTTGTTCTCTTAAAGGAACAGAACGTATTACTCCACTGCTTGTCTGAACAAGAGAAGACCCGGTAGTACGACGTATATCATACGCACAATTCGTTGAAAACGTTACCGTTTCTGCATCAAGCGATGTTACGCGGATAAAAGCATTTGCTGTTTTTTCGCGTCCTGATCCAACCATTTGTCCAAACCCATCATATACTGCTTTTCCGTCGGTTCCAACTTCCAAAGTAACAGGTTGATTCGCAATCTGTAAGTGCACTTTTGGCTTCCGTGTTGGATAAGTCAAACGCATCAAAGAGAGTGTGTAAGATCCACCACGTAAAGAGAGAACAGCATTCGATTCTGAGCCATCAATTTCCTGCAATTGAGTAAGTTGTTGTTGATAGCGTGAGCGATTATCAGCATCAGGATAGGTAGTGATGAGTTCCTGAAGTAATACTGCTTGTGTTGCTTGTTTACCATAGGCACGAGCAAGTTCCACTGCGCGTTGTAATGCTTGCTCTCCATAGGGTTCAGGAATAATATCTCCTTTTTCAGCAGGAAATTCCTGGACTAACAAACGATAAGCTGCAATCGTAGCGGAAAAATTAGCTTCAATGTCTGCTGAATAATTTCGTTCACGTAAAATATGAGAGGAACCAGATGAAGATTTCTTTCCTAATGCTTGGATATATTCGCGCAACGTCGTACGTACTGTCGCATACCAGCGTGCTTGCTCAGAAGAACCGCCAGTGCTCACTTCTTTCCACTCCTTCAAAGTATCATTAAAACGTAAAAGATTTCCAGTATCTCCAATTTTAAATTTCCCTGATTGATAAGCAGGAGTGCGGTCCCCAAAATTAAGAGCTCCCTCTTCATCAGGAATCAAGAGTTTATTTGCATCAGTTGGATCAGCAAATAATTCAAATGCTCCTGCAGAGTTTAAGAGTTGTAACTTAAATACAGGAAGCTGAGCACATTTCACTTCTATGTATCCCGTTCGTCCAGTACGATTATCAATATGTAATCGTTGCACACGACAGGCTCCTTGCAGGAAAGTACTTCCTTGATACACATCAACCGTTTCCGTTCCTTGAGTTCCAGCAATACGAAGCGTTGCACGCTCTTTTCCAAGTTCATAGCCCAATAATTCAGCACGTATTCCTGCTCTACAAAAGCTTCCCGGCAAATAGATATCTGAAGATACCTTTCCTTGCACCACTTGTGTTTCTCCTAATTTACGTGTCCCTGAATACAAACCAATCGTTGCTCCCTGTCCAGGAGTTATATCTTCCAAACGGACTTGATACATTCCGTTAAAGAAACTTTGTTTTCCTTCTTTCTGAGCTTGTACCCACTCTGGATCACTTTGCTCAGCCAACAAAAATTCAGATCTCCCTGCAC